>CADBQF010000408.1 GCA_902796705.1 Ruminococcus flavefaciens | reverse complement strand
AGCTATCGTGAGCGTCCCGTCAGGGGAAATTTCATGTTAAAAGTCTTTGGAAGGGGGTGTGGGGGTGACTCCCTACAGTGTAGGGAGCTGTCAGCGGAGCTGACAGAGGGTACCCGCCGCTGTTGGCGGAACCTTTCCTCAGAAAGGTTTCCCCCACTAAAAGGGGCAGGTTGCCATGTGAGCAGCGGATTTGCAGGAGAATTAAAAAACCGGAGCTGATGCTCCGGTTTTTTGTATCAGAGGTTGTTTACAGTGATAACTGAATTTCCGCCGTTTCTCTTTACGTTGTGGACGGCTGTGTCCATTTTGATAAGGAGGGCACTGACGTTAAGGCAGTCATTCGGGAGGTAGTGGTAGATGCTTCCTGATACAGATGACTGAACGCTGATGTTGAGTATCGTATAGGGATTCGAGATGACTGTACGGATCTTTTCAGCGATCTTCTGAGCCTGGCTGTCAGGAACGTCATCGTTGAATACGAAGCAGAACTCATTACCTGTGATATTGTAGATACGTGCTACATCGCTGAACTCATTGTTGAGAGCCTCACCGATTGCAGCGAGGTATTCGTCACCGAAGGCATAGCCGTAGAGGTCGTTGATATTGCGGAAATTATCGATATCGAATACGCCGATATTGAACTGGTCAGTCTCAAGGCGGCTTGAAAGCTCGTCCTCAAGAGCATAACGGTTCTTCATATTTGTGAGGAGGTTCATACGGGCGAGGTCGGTCATTCTGTCCTTTGAAAGCTGGAGCTTTTCGCCGGCAACTTCGATCTCGTGCTGTCTGCGGAGGAGTTCCTGATGTGACTTCTTAGCTCTCTTGCCGAGGAGGAAGATAGCGATCTCACCGACAGCAAGGAGGAAGATCATGAGGTCGATAGAGATACCGTGGATGATAGAGTTTCTATGAACGAGATCGTCAGCGTTCTTATCGTTCAGCTCACTGGCAGCGAGGAACATTTCAGTAGCAGTGATCTGGAGCGGGTGGAGTTCCTGGAGGTAGATCTCACGTCTGCCCTCCGGCGGGATACTTCTGAAAGTATCTCTTATAGCGAAGAGCTTCTGGTGATAAGCTTCGAGGAGGAGCTTACTCTGATTGTATCGCTTGATCTCGATGTCGGAACGGTTCTTTATCTTTTCGTAAGCAGCCTCATTGGCTTCGATGATCCTGAACGAGTTCTCGATATTGCTTACAGCGGCGTACGGATCACCGATATTTCCGGCGATCATGAGAGCATTTCGGTTTACGTTCGCAAGTTCGCTGTTGATCGTGTTCATCTGACGGACAGCCTTCATGTTGTTGTCAGTGATGCTCTTTGAGTTGATGAAAACGATATTAATGAGTACGAAGTTTGCGAGTGTGATGAGCAGCAGCACCACAGAAGCAAGGACATAGCCCTTGGAACTGAACGCAGTGATATCTTTCTTTAAATTAGCCATATCTGCACTCCTCCTTACTTAGTCTTTGTCGGGTAGAGCAGAAGCTGGATGTCTGCATCGTTCATATTATCTTTTGTAACGAGGTAAGCACCGGTGTCGATGTTAGCCGATACCTTGTTTCCCTCGGTGTACTTGTGAGCATATCTCACGCCGAGGTATCCCATGTTATAGGGGTTCTGGACGATAACGCCGTCAAGCACGCCGCTTTCGATGTAAGTTTCGGCACTCTCGTGGTCGCCTGCCTTGTTGAAGAAGTCGAATCCGACGAGGTTGACTCTTGCACCCGCACCTTCCTCAGCGATAGCCTGACAAGCACCGATAGTGCTGGGCTGGTTCGTTGTATAGATCATAGTCAGACCGTCATTCTCGTTGATGAGCTTCTTGGTGATCTCCTTGGAGAGCTGGATATCACCGCCGCAGTCCTCGGTCCTGATGATCTTGTATGCCTCGCCGCCGTCAGCTTCGAGCTGAGATTTGAAGCCCTCTGTACGGAGCTGAGCTGTCTTTGATGTGACAGTGTGTGAAACGATAGCGATATCGCCGCCTTCCGGCATGATATTCTCAACAGCACGTCCGGCGATAGCACCGCCGAATGTATTCTCAGTCTTTATGCAGGCGATACGCTCGTCGCAGGTAATGTCGTCATCGATAGTGATCACCGGTATACCGCTTGCGGCAGCCTTTTTAACAGCATCTATAGTTCTCTCGTCATCATTGATAGGAGCGAGAACTATAGCATCGGCTTTCATATTGATAGCGTCATAGATCATAGTGACCTGCTGTTCTGAGTCCTCGTTGACAGGAGCATTGAAGTCAAGTTTTATGTCAAGCTCTTCCGCAGCATCGAAAGCTCCCTGCTTCGTGCTGTCCCAGTACTCGTCCTGGCTTTTGCAGATGACTACGATATATTTCTCGTCGTCTTTCTTGCCGCATCCGCCGGTTACTGCGAATGATGCAGCTAAAGCACCGAGAGCGAGGGAACTCAGGAGCCGTTTGGTAAATTTTCTCATTGTATAGATGACCTCCTTGATTTAGAATAAGCGGCTGCCTTAAAGGACAACGGAGGCAGTCATTTGTTGGAAATGCACAGTAAGATCTGTACATAGATATAACGATAGTATTATAACATATTTTTTTTGATTTTTCAATACCCATATTGATGATTTTTTGCATTAATTTTTGTTATAAATGCTAAGCGTTATTTTATTAGGTAAAAACAATTGATAATGTCAGGTTTTCTGTTGGATATAAACAAATCATATTAAACATAGCTGCGATTTCATGTGCAAAAGCGTGCTAATAAGCCGTTAATTTGTATAATCAGCTTACTTTACGAGTTATCAATTTTATTATTCTTGATAAAAACACATCAATAATTCTGTGAACTCTTGACATTTTGCCAAGAAAGTGATATACTACAAAAATGGACAACGTTATATTTTTATAAGGAATCATAATGCTTGCGGCAGAGCTTTGATATGCCGAAATCTAAAACAAACAGGAGGATTGATGTATGCTCTGTGAGAAGTGCCGTTATGAGCTTAAATCAACAGACACAGTATGCCCGAACTGCGGTACGCCGGTTCAGGAAAATGTTGCAGGTTTTGAAAACACAGCCGCTATAAAACGTGCTTTACGGTCGATGATCGACCAGTACGGCAAGGATATCATAAGGGATCCGTTCAAATTCATTGCGCTTCTTAACGATTTTATTCCTGAGTACGAAAAAGAAAGACGTCTGCTGAAGAGTATGCTTCAGACAGGTGTTGTCACCAATATGCTCCGTGAGTCAAACGAGAAGATCGCCATAATGAAGGCGAAGGAGTATATGATAAACGAAGTTTTCCTTTCGGAGAACGCCGCTGAGTTCGTTATGGTCTGCTTCACGTATATACTCGGCTGGGAGTACACGCCGGCAATACCGGAGGCAAAGCAGGCTGCTGTTGAAGAACTCCCCCCGGAGATGCCGGAGGAGAGAGAACCCGTAAGAAGAGGCCCGATAGATATAAATGCCAAAGTTCTCCGTCCTATCGATGCCGCAAGGTTCAGGCTCAGAGGAAACGTAAAGATCCCTGACGGAGTAACGAAGATCGAAGGATTCGCATTCGACGGATACGGATTCATGAGGTCGGTATACATACCTGATTCAGTCATCGCCATTGGTGAGTACGCATTCTCGGAGTGCAAGCACCTCAAGAGCGTTACTATCCCGGAGTCGGTAAAAATGATAAAGAACGGTGCTTTCAGCCAGTGCATAAGGCTTACAATGGCCAAGCTCCCAAGTGGTCTGCTTGAGATCGCTGACAATACGTTTTCTTTCTGCCATGCTCTTGAGATAATAGAGATACCGTCAGAAGTCAGCAGTATAGGTGCAGGAGCTTTCTCAGGATGTGACAGCCTCAAGAGACTTTACCTCTCAGACAACGTAAAGTTCATCGAAGAAGATGCTTTCTCATATTGTCCCGGACTGACGATACGCTGTTATGAGAATTCATACGTCCACCGCTACTGCCTCAATGCCGGCATAAGGGTGGAGACAGTCGCAAAGGGTACACCTTTCGGCAAGTAAACGGGAGTTAACTACAGAAAGGAATGAATACAAATGGTAGAGCTTAAAATCGGCCAGAATGTCGAAATGGAGTACGGCGGATCTGCTAAAGTTCTCAGTATCCTCGGCAGCGGCGGACAGGGTATCGTTTATCTTGTTGAATTCAACGAGATGAAGTACGCCCTCAAATGGTACGATATCGATAAAATAAAGAACCCTCAGGCATTCCGCAAGAATATCGAGAACAATATCAAGGACGGTGCTCCGAGCGACAAGTTCCTGTGGCCGAAGTACCTCACTAAGCAGAACAGGGACGGCACGTTCGGATATATCATGGATCTCCGCCCTCAGGAGTACGATTCATTCGTCGATATCCTCAACACATACAAACTTGAGATCGATCCCATGACAGGCCGTGCAGTAAAGCAGAGCGTACAGTTCGGCAGTCTTTACGCAATGGTCACAGCAGTCATAAATATAGTAAATGCTTTCAGACAGCTCCACAGAGCCGGAAAGAGCTATCAGGACCTTAACGACGGAGGTTTCTTCATCAACATAAGGACAGGCGATATCCTCGTCTGCGACTGTGATAACATCGCACCTGACGGAAGCAACTTCGGTATCGGAGGCAAGCCCGGATATATGGCTCCGGAGGTAGTACGAGGCATTGCAAAGCCTAATGTACAGACAGATAAATACTCACTCGCTGTCGTTCTCTTCAAGCTCCTCTTCAGAGGAGATCCTATGGAGGGCGAGAAGGTTGTAAAGGATATATGCCTTACAGAATCATCAGAACTTAAACACTACGGTCAGCAGGCAGTCTTCGTTTACGATCCCGATGACGACTCGAACAGGCCTGTAAGAGGCATACATGACAATGTTATTAAGTTCTGGAGGATATATCCCGATTACGTCCGTGACGCTTTCACTCTTTCATTCACAACAGGCATCAAAGAGCCGAACAAGCGTATAATCGAGAACGAGTGGCAGAAGCTCTTCATAAGGCTGCGTTCAGAGATAATCTCATGCGGCTGCGGCAGAACGAACTTCACCTCAATGTTCGAGATAAAGGACGATGTAACTTACAGATGTCCGAAGTGCGGTGCTGAATTCATAACACTGGCTTTCAGCAACCGTGACTATAGGATCCCGCTTTTTGTGGGCAGCAAATTCTACGAGTGCGAGATCGATCCAAAGTCTGACGACTTTACAAAGGTAGCAGGCGTAATGGTCGAGAACAAGCTCAAGCAGGGTATGCTGGGAATAAAGAACAGTTCAGACAGAACATGGCGTGCAAAAATGCCGGACGGTGTGTTCTACGACATCGCACCCGGAAAAGGTTTCCCCCTCTGGAAAGGCCTGGAGATCGATTTCGGCGAAGTCAATGCTCATATCTGAGAAAGAAATAATGGATACCGTATAAGGTGTTCAGGAAGGGAGTAGGAATTATATGAGTAATGAAAACAGAAAGTCGGACAACAAGGCAAGACCTGCCAATAGAAACGGACAGGAAATGGACGACTTCAAGAAAAACGGACCTAATGTCCCTCATGCAAAATCAACGCCGGTGCATGAACAGAAGCTCGTTGTAAAGAATACAGGACTTCTCGATTTCGACGACGATGATCCGCTGAGTGCTACAGGCGTGTCGAAGAAGAGTCTCGTTATCTTCTTCCTCATCGACACATCAGGAAGCATGAAGGGTACAAAAATGGGAGAGCTGAACACAGTTATGGAGGAGCTTATCCCTGAGATACGCCGTGTCGGAGAGGCAGACACAGACGTAAAGATCGCTGTTCTTACATTCGCAAACAGTGTTATGTGGATGTATTCAGAGCCGATATCCATCGAGGACTTTGAATGGACAAGACTCCGTGCAGACGGTGTCACAAGCATGGGAGAGGCATTCAGAGAACTCTCTGTAAGAATGTCCAGAAACAGTTTCCTCAATTCACCGTCATTATCGTTCGCACCTGTAATATTCCTCATGACGGACGGCTATCCGTCAGATGATTACAAGTCGGGACTCAAGGCACTTCAGGCAAATAGCTGGTATAAGTTTGGACTTAAAGCTGCTCTCGGTATAGGCAAAGAGGCGAATGATGATATGCTCGCAGAGTTCACAGGCACAAAGGATACCGTCGTACACGCTTACTCAGGCGGACAGCTTGCACAGATGGTAAAGATCATAGCCGTGACCTCTTCACAGATAGGCAGTAAAAGTATGACTCTCTCAGACGATACAAATCATGAACTGAGTGCCGCTGATGTAACGGCAGCCAAGCAGAAGATGCTCGGCGATCAGATACAGGAGCTTGTAAAATCACAGGATTATTCGGATACTGTACCTTTCGATACGGGCTGGTGATGATCGTTCGCCGGAAGGAGCATGAAAGAGTATGTTGAATGGGTTTAATCATACTGTCAAGGGAGCAAGCCACGAAACTTCCGGGATAGTCTGTCAGGATGCATCGGCATACAGGACAGGCGACAATTACGGCATGGCTGTAGTTGCCGACGGCCACGGAAGCAAGAAGCACTTCAGAAGCAATGTAGGCTCAGAAAAAGCCGTGCAGGCTGCTCTGGACGTTGTTGATGAGTGCTTTGCAGCAGGAGACAACTTTATCGATAACATGCTTCGGGATCCGGATAGGATTATCAAGAAAATAGAAAAAAAGATAATAGCACTCTGGAATGACAGTATTACTGAGCATTTCAATGCTAATCCGTATACCGATAAGGAAAGAGAAAAATTCACTGAGGAAGAATTCAGCCAGCTCAAAATGGAGTCAGTCTACGGAACGACGCTCATTGCAGTTGTCATAACTGAATTCTTCACGTTCGGTTTTCAGATAGGCGACGGCAGCCTTGTTGTCGTCTATGAAGACGGAAATGCGGAGCTGCCGATGTCGTATGAGGAATCAGCCCCGGCAAACGTTACGGCATCAATGTGCAACACACAGGCATTCAGCCATTTCAGCAGTTTTGCACTGACTGATGAGATACAGCCCATAGCAGTGTTCGCATCGACAGACGGACTCTACACATCGTTCGGCAGCGAGGAGGATTTCCTCGACTACCACAGCATGGTGACGAGCCAGCTTACAGAATTGGAAACGTTCGATGAAACGATAGTGAAGAATCTCGAAAAACGTGCCCACTACGGTACTCAGGACGATATCTCCTTATCGTGTATATTTGATCCTGAACTGGTCGGTGAAAACCTTGAGGCTATCAATGAGACTATCGAAGCCAACAGGAACCGTGCCGCTATGCGTAAAGCTGAAAAGCTCGCAAGCCTCGAAAAACAAAAGATCAAGAACGCTCTCAGACAGAAAAGACAGGATACGCTTCTGCCGAACGAAATAGCAGAAGCAGAAAAAGAAAGATCAAGGATCGAAGAGCAGATGAAAGCACAGTCTGCCGCTGCGGAAGAGCCGGATACCTCTGAAAACAAACCGGAAGCTCCCGAAGCCGCAATTCCTGAAGAAAATGTTCAATCATCTGATACAGCCGGTGATGCGGCAGTTGAAACTGATACAGAGGCGGAAAGTACTGCTGCCGACGTTGCAGAAGATGATGCAGTTCAGGAAGATGCTCTGAAGATCGAAGTAAACGATTAGTTTGAATGGAGAATGTATTATGGAAAACAAAAAGAAAAAAATCAATATACCAACACTTATTATATTCACGGCGATCCTTATAGGCGTAAATATATTCCAGAGATATTACACAGCACAGCCTAACGAGACAGTTCAGGGAATCATCGACGCATTCCATGGACTTGTAGAAAGATACGGCATCGGTCCTGACAAGGGTCCTGTAGAAGGCCCTCTCAACGGACTCCTTCACACCGGTGCGAATGCCGTTAACGGCGTTCTCGCTCAGGTAGGCTTGATCGCAGCAGTTGCTCTCGTACTTACAAACGGTCTTGTCGGACTTATCATCGGCGGTTCTATCAACATGGTAGCAGGTATCTCAACACTTATCGTAACTGTTATTATCAAGGGACAGACACAGGCTCTTCCGAGCTTCTTCATCGGACTTGCATCTACAGCAGTTCTTATCATCATCTACGTATACAAGGTAAGAAACGAAAAGGCACACGAGCAGCTCAGAGATTCATACGAGCAGGTTATCGAGAACAACCGTATAATCAAGGAAAAGGACGAAGTTCTCTCATACCTCGCTTACTATGACCGTCTCACACAGATGCCTAACAGACAGCTCTTCCTTGATAACCTTGAGGAAAATGCAAAGAACGGCGTTGACTGCTTCGTACTCTATGTCGATATCGATAACTTCAGAACAATAAACGAAGGCTACGGCCACAGCACAGGTGATGAGCTTCTCAAGGAATACGCTAAGCGTATCGAGGCTATCGTCCGTGAAAACGACTTCGTTGCCAAGATCGGCGGCGATGAGTTCGGTATAATTTTCCTCGCAGGAAGCACAAACGAGGACGTTATAAACTGTGTAAGTGCGATCCAGCAGGCATTCCAGGAGCCTGTTGTTGTAAGAGGCGACAGCTTCTCAGTAACAGCAAGCTACGGTGCAGCACATTTCCCTGTAGACGCAAGAAGCTCAGAGGATATCTTCAGATGTGCCGAGACTGCTATGTTCGCATCAAAAACAAACGGCAAGAATCAGCTCAGCTTCTTCAGCAGAGGAGAATGAGCCGTATCAGATTCACGCTTCCATGAGGAGGCGTGAATGCCGTATTATACAAAATAACTAACGAAAGGAAGTCGGTATTTATATGGAGTTCAACGAATTATATAATACTGCAAAAAAACTTGCCGAAGATGTGAAGAATATCACTTCATCACCGAGCATCAAAGCTCTTACTGTCCTCCTTACAGAGGATAAGGATATCTTTGCCGGTGTGAACGGTATCAAGATCATCAATGGTGAGGTATCAGCTTCAAGTCCGGAGTATAATGCGGTCATTTCAATGAAAGCAGAGGGAAGGACAGTTGTTGAAAAGGCACTGACCATTTCACTCTCCGATATGAAGATCATTCCTCCGTGTGAGGAGTGCGTAGGACTTCTCATCGGCATCGACGAAAAGAACGAAGCCTGTGAGATCGCTGTTTCAGAAGACAAGTCACTCACTGCCGATTCAGATGAACTTCCGGAGTTCTTCCGCAAGGATACATTTGAGGACGAAGCAGAAGCAGCAGAAGAAGAGTCAAAAGATGAAGCTTCATCAAATTCACCGTTTATGGATATCTCTGATTTCAATCCTGATTCAGCAGACTTCGGATTCGGTGATTTCGAGGAGACTCCTCCTCCGGAAGCAGCTCACCCTGTCAAAGTCATCGGTCAGCCCGACGAAAAGCCGGCTGAGGACAAGGCAGAAGATGAAAAGAAACCCGCTGAAAATGTTCAGCCTGCGAACAACGGTATGCCTATGAACAACAATATGTACAACGGCATGAATCCTCAGTATATGCAGCAGGGACAGCAGGGCATGATGAACGGCTACCCTTACCCGATGCAGCAGGGCATGAACCCCCAGCAGGGAATAAACTCCCAGTATATGCAGCAGGGACAGCAGCAGGGCATGATGAACGGCTATCCTTACCCGATGCAGCAGGGCATGAACCCCCAGTATATGCAGCAGGGACAGCAGCAGGGCATGATGAACGGCTACCCCTACCCGATGCAGCAGGGCATGAACCCCCAGTATATGCAGCAGGGACAGCAGCAGATGAATCAGGGCTTCCCGCAGGCACAGCCGTACTATCAGCAGCAGATAAACAGCCAGCCCCTCCAGGCAGGTGCTTATCCGCAGCAGGGATTCTACAACAATACTTCGAGCAAATACCAGCAGAGCGGCAATATCTCAAAGCCTCTCGGACAGAATTCCGGTTCAGTATCAGTTCCGATACCGACAAGCGGCGGAAATTCTGCATTCAGCAAGAGACTCAGCAGCTTCATGAACGATGAGAACGTCGGAAAGAATTCCGATCCCGAAGCTATGAACGAGCTTGAAAAGCAGGCCCGTGAGAGAAAGAAGCTCGCAAAGGTAAACAATGACTTCAAAAAGAAAATGAAGGATCTTGGATATTGATATCATAAGGGAGCGTCATGCTCCCTTATTTTTTGCTCTGTGCTTGCTATTTCAGAAAAACTATGTTATAATAAGTAAAACCCGTTCTACAGGTCGCTTCTTATAAAGCAGTTT
>CADBQF010000407.1 GCA_902796705.1 Ruminococcus flavefaciens | reverse complement strand
TGAGGAGATGCGGCTTAGGAGGATCAAGCTGATAAAAATCGGGGTCATACTGATGCTCGTATCTATAGTTATGATCTTTATGACAATTTAATCACACACATTTTAGATGACCACCGTAAAACGACGACTTTAAGCCGTTTGCGGCTATTTTTATGCCTTCTGATCTGTACGAAAATTTGGATTTAATAAAAAAGTAACAACTGCAGCATATACTTCATTTCTCTTGCGGGAGTGCACTTTTTTACTGTTATCCTTACCGCAATTTGTTTATGTTGTGATATGCCTCTCAGACGCACAGAATTGCCCTCAGATGACGTTCTAACATAATTCTTGTCAAACTACCCGCTAAAAACACAAAGCGGCTCAGAATCGCTCTGAGCCGCTGTTTTGTTATACCTTATTTCTCAACCTCCGCTTTCATCTCAAACCCGCCCTTGAAGGTGATCTCGATCTCGGTCTTGGACATTACCCTTATACATTCTATAGTTTTCCTGACCGCCATATCGTCATATTCAAGGAGCGAGCTGCTGTATTTTTGCAGCTCGTCGGAGATCGTTTTCAGCATCAGCCTTATGTCATTGCTGTTCTCTGATTTTGTCCTGAGCGTTGTGAGCTGGGTGCGCAGATAGCTTTCTTCCTCATTGAGTGCCTTGAACTTGTCGTCGGCAGATTCTATCGCTATTGAGCCCGTCGTGACAAGCTGTATCAGGTCATCACGTATCTTTTCAATCTCGGCGAGCCTATTTTCGATCTTTGATATAGCCTGACCGAGCTCATCGCTCTCTGCTATTGCACAGCCAATGTTCTGCTCGATCATATCAAGGAAGCTGCTGTCGCTCTTGTAGATCTCGTTCATCGCCACGACTATTGCATTGTGCAGTTTTTCCTCGTTCAGCGACGGCGAGCATTTGCAGTAGCGATTCCCGTGGTCGAGACGGTTGATGCACCGCCATACTATCAGCTTGTGTCCGTGCGATGTCCAGGTCACTCTGCGATACTGTGAACCGCATTCTCCGCAGACCATTATCTCGCTCAGCGCGTACAGCCCCGAGTATTTGCCCTGCTCGGTCTTTGTTCTGGTGCTTTTCTGCTGGACCGAGTTTCTCCTTGCTATCTCCTGCTGAACACGGTTGTAGGTGTCCCTGTCGATGATCGGAGCATGGCAGTCGTGGATAAGATATTTCGTCCTGTCACCGTAGTTTATAAGCCGCTTGTGCGTTATGCAGTCTTTGGTATAAGTTTTTTGCAGGATAGCATCTCCGACATATTTTTCATTTCTTAAGATCACCCTGATATTGTTCTTCTGCCACTCGGAACTGCCGTTCCGCCGCTTTGCACCCTTTGCTGTCAGTATCTCCGCAATAGTATTTAACGTCAGACCGTCAAGGTACATTTTGAAGATCTCCCTCACGATCCGGGCTTCTTCTTCCACAATGTAGGGCTTGCCGTCATCACCCATCCGGTATCCCAGCACCGTGCTCATGTTGTATCTTACCTTGCCTTCACGGAACTGCTTTTCAATACCCCAGGTGACGTTCTTGCTAATGGATTCCGACTCCGCCTGAGCGAAGGAGCCGTACAGGGAGATAATGAATTCACTGGTCATATTAAGCGTATCTATGTTTTCTTTTTCAAATATAACGCCTATGCCCAGTGACTTCAGCTCTCTGATGTAGCCGAGACAGTCAACGGTGTTCCTCGCAAACCTCGATATCGACTTGCAAAGTATGAGGTCGATCTTTCCCTGCCTGCATTTGCGGATCATTCTGCCGAACTGAGTGCGGTTTTTTGTTTGTGTACCTGAGATACCCTCGTCGGCAAAGATGCCCGCCATGCACCATTCGGGATTGCGGTTTATGTAATCGGTGTAGTAGCTGATCTGTACCTGATAGCTGTTCTGCTGCTCGTCCTGGTCGGTACTGACCCTACAGTAGGCAGCGACCCTTGTCTGTTTCAGCCGCTTTGGGCTGATCTCACTTTTGGACAGGGCAGGTATCACTATTACGTTTGATGCTGTTTTTATGTTATGGGTGTTCATGGTCATTCTCCTTTTCATAGTGTATTTGTTTGCCGTTTATAAACTCTGTGGTGACACTTTCATCGTCGCAGATAAGTACCTTTTTCATCGTCGCTCGGATAAGTCCGGTGTCAATACTGTCTATTCCCCCCATTCTGTTCAGCAGCTCCTTCAATTCAGCCGTCTGAGCAGGAGCTCTGCTGTAGCTTATGCAGTCATATTTGAGGGATGCAAGCTCTATGATCTCACGCCGAATCCTTTCATCGTCGATGGGCTTCACATGACAGCGCATCAGCACCTCGTTCTCGCCCTTGCGAACAGCAATTGTCGGTTCGTATCGGATAGGCTCGGGTCCTATGTCCATCAGGCTGTTGTCTGCCTGAACTCTTTGAAGTATTGCGGTGAGCTGATAGTTCAGATCACTCTCACGTATTCCGCCTGTATGGTTGATGCAGTTCGGGTTCTTGCATTTCCACCTGAGGTCACGGGTGTTTCTTCCCCTGAAAAACGGACTTCCGCATACGGCACAGCAAACATATTTTATAGGTACCTTTGTCTGGTTTGGGCTGTGAAAGTGGTCTCTATTTTTTGTAGATTCTCTTGACATATCAAACAGGTCTTTAGAGATGATTTCTGGCAGATCGTCACTTCCGCAGTAGTATTCTTTTCTGAGGATGCCGTGTACCTTGTCTATCAGTTTGTTCTTTTCATCATTCCAGTAATCATCATTTCCGGCATCGAGCTGCTGTATTATCTCGCCGCCCGATCTGCCCGATGCCGAAAGCTCAAATATCTTTCTGACGGTCTGTGCTTCGTTTTCGTCTATGACTATTTTTCCACGCCGCATCATATATCCGTAGGGTATCTTTCTCTTATGTATCATAAGCATCTGTCCTTTCGGTAAATCTCATACCGCCGATGAGCTCAAAGGTGATCGTTTTGTCACGCACCGTTATCCTCTCCACCGCCTCGGATAGGATTCTCAGGCGGTATCCCTCCGTGCCGTCGAAACCGGCGAACAAGTCCGAAAGCATCGGCAGCTCAGTGAATGCAGGATCCTTTTCTTCGTTTGCCTTGTCGATCATTACAGAGAGCTTGACTATCCTGTTATCCATATCCGATTCCATTTCAGCATACTTCTCATCGGAGACATACCCCTTGGTGCGAAGCTCGGCGAGCCTGTGCTTTTGATCTTTGATCTCTGCTATCTGCTCATATAGGCTCGCTGTGGTAACAGTTCCGTTCTGGCTCATCCTTTCGAGCAGTTGGAGCTGTTCCAGGGCTCTTGCGAATATCGGTTTTCCGTGTGCATGGAGCTTTTCACACAGAGCAGAGAACGCATCATTAAGCTCGGTGTCATAGACATCGGGGTTGTCACAAGGTTCCGATATATTGTATCTGTGACTGCATATCCAGCAGCTGGTGTTTTTACGATTAGCATATCCGAAATTATGTCCGCATTTTCCGCAGAAGACCTTCTGCCTGAAGGGTGACTTGGTTTTATGTTTTGCCTTGTTCGTTCTCTCCTTCATCACCCTGTTGGCAAGCTCAAAGGTCTCACGGTCGATTATGGCTGTGTGGCTGTTCTGGATGTAGTATTTTGGCAGCTGCCCGCGGTTTATCTGGAAGTAGGGTCCCATAAATTCCGAATATGTCTTTTGCCACATCGTGTCTCCGATATACTTTTCCTGACGTATCATTTTGAGAATGGTTATGTTGTTCCAGCTTATCCCTGTGGGCGAGGGTATCTTTTCATCGTTCAGAATGTGTGCTATCCTGTTTGCTCCGCAGCCGTTTATATACATATCGAATATCCTGCGGACTATCCTTGCTGTTTTTCTGTCTATGATAAGCATACCGGTTTTCGGGTCGCTTTTGTAGCCGTATGGTACTCTTGCATGACCGAGTGTTCCGTTAGCCATTCGTTTCTTAAAGCCCCAGCGTACATTGTTGGATATGGAGTGCGACTCCTCCTGTGCAAGACCGCCCATGATGGTTATCATCATCTCATCGGAGAGCCTTGAGGTGTCTATGTTCTCCTTCTCGAAGCTGACGGTTATTCCTAAGTCTTTCAGCTCCCGGATAGCCACAAGACAGTCCTTGGTATTCCTTGCAAATCTGCTGACCGACTTGGTAACGATACGGTCGATCTTTCCCTTGCGGCAGTCCTGCATCATCTTTATGAAGCTCACTCTGTTGCTGAGACTTGTTCCCGAGATGCCCTCGTCGGCGTATATACCCACAAGTTCCTCTGTCTGCGAACCGTTATACAGTGATGAGAAATATCTGACCTGCGTTTCGTAGGAATTCTCCTGATCGGAATGATTGGTCGAAACACGGCAGTAGGCAGCAACTCGTATCTTTGCTCCCGATCTGTCCGAGAAAGGCGGTATCACTATCATTCGTGACATTTCATCACTTCCTTTCAGAACTAAATGATACCACAAAAAACTGCGGAATGTAATCACTCTTGTACACGAAATAGATGACCGCTTTTTGTGGAAATGCGACTATATGTACCAGCCGCCCGACGATAATCGGGCGGTTTTCCTTTGCAGGCTACCTTATCCCTGCCTGCTCATCGGCTCTGCCTGCCGCTATGCAGAGGCACATCACCGTAATACCGGCAAGACTGCCAACAATAGTTCCAGCTATGAACTGTATCATGCGCTCACCTCCAGATCTGCGATTGACGGGTATTTTTCAAAAATGGTCTTGCGGTTGAGCTCATCTGCCCTTGCTTTCTGTTCCTCGGTAATGAGACCATTGCTGAACAGTCTTTCGAGTATCTGTCTGCTCACCGCATAGAGAAAATCTGCCTGTCCGTATAGCTTCATATCCATCATACCGCCTCCTTGATTTCAGTTAGTCTGTTCCAGAATGCTGTCAGCTCGTCAATATCCTCGGTGCAGTTCTTTTCGCTCAGAGCGTTCAGGATAGTCTCTCGATACGACTTGCTCTCACGGCTGCTTGCTCTCGGGTCGAGTATCGACACAATTCCTTTGTCACTTGATGAACGTATCAGCCTGCCTGCACCCTGCTTGAGCTTGATTATCATCTCTGGAACAGCCACGTCCCTGACATTATCATCTGCAAGTGACATCTTGTAGTCGATGATCGGATCGGGAACGGGAAATGGCAGCTTGAAGATGATGACCTGTGACAGCGACTCGCCCTCAACATTGATGCCCTCCCAGTAGGTGCCTGTGCCGAGGATAACTGAGTCAACATCGCTCTTGAACTTATCAAGCTGATGCGCCTGCGAGGAGCCCTTGCCCTGCATAAGTATCTTGTAGGGCAGATGCTTGTTGCTGAGTTTCTTGTAGACGTATTCCATATCCTCTTTTGCAGTAAAGAGAATAAGGGTCCTGCCGTGGGTTATATTCAGGAGCTTAACTATCTCCGCTATGGACTGTTCTCTGTACAGCTGCCTGTTCTCCTGATTGGGATATGGCAGCTTGCTTGAACAGTACAGCATTGTATTCTCATCGTAATTGAACGGTGAACGCTTTGGTTCGGATACAAGACCGACTACCGGAAACGCAATATTGTGCAGGAAATATCGGCACTTGTCTATCGGACTGCCTTCGCTCTTGTCTGAGATAGTTGCCGAGGTCAGCACGGTCGTCTTACCGAACGGGAACAGCATACTGTTTATCTGCCGACGTATCTCCTTGCGGCAGGTGCATATCCTCAGTTTGCTGTCCATTTCAAGCCAGACGATGTTTTCGCCTGTAATGTTGATGACTGACTTTAAGAACTCTGTGGCATATGAAAGGGTCGTCCTTGAGCTTTCTTCAAGCCTGACTAACCTTTTGTAGATCACCTTCAGTATCTCTTTGGTGAAGCTGTCCATCAGCAGGTAGTAGGTCGTGGTATCGGCATCGTTAGTTTTTCTCTGCTCACTGACCTGCCGAACCAGATGCTTGTACAGCTGTTCAATATATTCTATCGTGTCATCGGCGTATTTCCCGACCTCTGCCTTTTTTCTGCTTGGAGCTTTTGAGGAACAATTCCTGACGATAGTTTCAAGCTCGTCACGGCTGAAAGAGGTCGTGAACGCATCACGGAACTTACTTTCAAGGTTATGTGCTTCATCTATGATGACCATACCGCCGTCGGAGTTGAATAATCCTCTGCCGCCTGTGCTGAGATTCTGCATATGCGCTACCAGCATATTTTGATTGCATATAACTACGCCGTGACTCTTTCTCAGACGTTCTCTTAATGCGTAGTATTCGCATCGGCTTTTCATCATGCAGTTGTGGCATTTCTCGCCGTAGTTCTGAACATTCACAAGCTCCCATACCTTATCGGGAACGTTGATTCCCATTGATGCTCTGTCCGAGCCTTTCTTTTTCATCATAGCTGAGATGTCTCTGAATATCTCAGAGTTCTTCTGCTTTCTTACAGCATTCTCAAGCCGCCTGGGGCAGAGGTAGTTCCTCATACCCTTTGCCACAGTGATATTAATGCTGATACCGGTCATTTTCATTACACTCTCGGTGTCCTTCATAAGCTGCTCCTGCAAGGCTATGGTGGAGGTAGCAATAACGATCTGCTTGTGTGATATCGAATACTCTGTCACAGCAGGTACAAGATATGCATAGGATTTACCGATGCCGACCTCTGCTTCAACAGCAAGGGGCTTGTGTTCCTTTATCGCTTCACATATCTCCAGCGCCATATCCACCTGACCCTGACGGAGTTCCAGACCCGTATCAGCTGCTTTCTCAAAGAAAGCCCTTGTGCTGTCAGCTAGGGGGTATGTATCACTTTGGATCATCTCGTACATTATTTCTTCTCCTTTCCGTATAGCTCAAGGCTTATCTTTAGTGCTTTGTCTATCTTTCTCATCTCAGCTTCGCTCAGTGTTCCGATGTATCTTTCCAGCCTGTCCTTTGACACCGTTCTTATCTGCTCCAGCAGGGCAGTAGAGGGATAGAAGAGTCTGTTTGTATGCAAGCGCACATGGGTGGGCAGGATAGCCTTTTTTCTTGTAGTGATAAATGCAACTATTGTTGTTGGTGAGTATTCGTTGCCTGTATCATTCTGAATGACCACCGCAGGTCTGCTCCCCGACTGCTCTGAGCCTACCGTCTGACCTGTACTTTCTATATTGATGTAGTAAATATCGCCTCGTCTAACCTTCATAATGCTCACATCCTCCACACTGCGGCTATCCTCTCACCGCAGAAAACTATTGCATTGTCATACGCTTCTGATTCCGAACCTGCCTTTACCATCACCCTGCGTCTGTCTCCGAATCTTACGTTTACGATCTCAACTGTATAGTAGTGTTTCATTTGTTTTTTCCTCCTTGAGTCTTATG
>CADBQF010000406.1 GCA_902796705.1 Ruminococcus flavefaciens | reverse complement strand
TATGCGTATAGGAACGATGAAGCCGAGCTTCTTTCTGAAAGCAACTTCCTGCGGGATAGCCTTTACTGCTGCTTTTCTGAAAGCGACCTTGTTTGCCTCGTCGTTGATCTTGCTCTTGGAGGGCATACGTGCTGCAATATCGAAGATCCTTCTGTCGGTGAGCGGCATACGGACTTCAAGGCCTGCAGCTTCGCTCATTTTGTCTACATTGAGGTAGATATCGCCTTCGAGCCATATCTGGATATCGACATCGGACATCTTTGTGAGCGGATCGAGGTGTTCTGTTTCTTCGTAGATATCCTTTACAAGGTTTATCGGGAGAACGTTCTCGTTGTAGCTCTTCAGGATACGCTTTTTCTCGTCCTCTTTCATGATGTTGGTATTGCCGACATAGAAAGTTTTGAGGTTATCGCCGTAGCGTTCTGCGTTGCGGTACATATTGTATCCGCCGAAGAATTCATCTGAACCCTCGCCGGAATAGCAGAGCTTCGTGTGTTCTGCCGTTGCTTTGCAGGCGATAGCGAATACGACAGCGGAAGCATCACCGAGCGGCTGTTCCATATTCTCCATAACATAGGGAACGGCTTCAAAATACTGTTCGGGAGTGATGCAGCAGCGGATATTCTTTCTGCCGAGCATATCGGCTGTCTGCTTTGCAAGTCCTGATTCATCGAATCTCTCGTCGTCGTAGCCGCATGAATATGAAACTTCTGCATCTGATACAGCAAATACATATGATGAATCGACACCGCCGGAAAGGAACGAACCTGCTGTTTCGTCTTCGTCCTTGACTTCCTTCATTATCTCTGCGAGAGTGCTGTGTATCTCGTCTGCCCACTCTTCATCTGTTTTTGAATCGTCAGGTCTGAACTCCTTTGACGGATCGAAATAGCGGTCTATGGTGATCTTTCCGTCTTTGAATTCGAGAGTATGACCGGGCATGAGCTTCTTTACGCCCTTGAAGAAAGTGTCTTCTCCGGCAACATATGTCAGAGTCATATATATCTGGAGCATATCCTTGTTAAGCTCTTTTACGAAGCCTTCCTGTGACATGATATCACGGATAAAAGTGCCGTAAAGGAGCTTTCCGTCTTTTGTGAGATAGTAATAGAACGGCTTTGTTCCGAACTGGTCACGCACGCAGAAGAGCTTGTTCTCTTTGCTGTCCCAGACTGCAAATGCGAACATACCGTAAAGGTGGTCTGCAACGTCCTTGCCCCACTTGTCGCAGGCTTTTACGATGATCTCCTTTTCACGTTCGCTTCTGGTGAGTCCGGTATCTATACCGAGTTCCTCACACAATGGTCTCCAGTTGCGGATATGACCTCTGTACACACGTAATTCTGACATAGTGTTATTCACCTCATTAAAAATTTGCTTGATTTATTGCAGGGCATTTTCGCCATTGAAAAGCCCGCCATTACATGATATGTACCTTTATACACTGAAATGCAGACTTATTTTCCGAGTCCGGCATTTTTGAAAGAGAATTTCGATTCCGTGCCTTTGAGAAGGCGGTCGATATTAGTTCTGTGCATCCATATGATAAGTGCTGACATGATGAGTGCGAAGAAGAAGTACAGGAAGCTCCTGCCGGCTGAGTTGCCGTCTACCGTCCATGCCATGAGAAGAACTGCGAACGGGCTGTATACCGACGATATGAGCGAGCTGAGCGATACGTACTTCGTTATTGCGAGTATGACAGCGAATATAGCTATCGATGCGATGAATGCCTTCGGGCTGACTGCAAGAAGTGCTGCCGCTCCGACAAGAACGCCCTTGCCGCCCTTGAAGTGGTAATATGCCGGGAAGATATGTCCGACTACAGCACATATGCCTGCGATATAGCCGATATAGTGCGTATCATTTCCGGGGTTGAGTCCGGCATGGAGAAGGCTGCAAAAAGCTCTTGCGAGGACTACTGCAAGTATTCCTTTGAGGAGGTCTCCGGCAAGCGTGAGCAATGCACAGGTCTTTCCTGCACAGCGGTAGGTGTTTGTGAGTCCGGCATTTTTACTGCCCATAGTGCGGATATCCTCGCCCTTCATGAGCTTTACGACGAGTATCGAGAAATTGCAGCTTCCGAGAAAATATCCCAGTGCGGCGGCAATAAGT
>CADBQF010000405.1 GCA_902796705.1 Ruminococcus flavefaciens | reverse complement strand
CGCTATCCTCCGTGCAGGATACGGCAGATTCATCACCCAGAAGGACAAGAACTTCGAGTACAACTACGAACAGGCACGCAGCAAGGGCATAGGTGTAGGTGCTTACTGGTACAGCTACGCAAAGACTCCCGAAGCTGCTCTCGAAGAAGCTAAAGTCTGCTGCGAGGTGCTTGCCGGAAGACAGTTCGAGTATCCTATATATTTCGATATCGAGGACGCTTCGATTGCCAATATGTCAAAGGCTGAACTCACCAAGATAACCGAGACTTTCTGCTCGTATCTTGAAGAACAGGGCTACTACGCAGGCATAACTAGCTATTCAAATTTCCTCAACTCAAAGCTCGACTCATCGCTCTATAAGAAGTACGACGTATGGGTGGCTCATTACAATGTAAACAAGCCTTCATACACCGGACCTTACAATATGTGGCAGTATTCATGCACATCTTCCGTTCCCGGCATTACAGGCGACGTTGACCGTGACGTGTGCTACGTTGACTTCCCTGCTATAATGAAGGAAAACCACATCAACGGATATTGACATCAAAGCGACGCATACCGGCTGTCCGGTATGCGTTTTTTGTCCAAGGAGGTACTATGATAGGATTTATTACCGGTCAGGCAGGCAGCGGAAAGACCTCGCTCCTGATCGACAAGATAAAAAACTGCTCCGATCCCGGAAAAAAACAGCTCGTCATCGTTCCGGAACAGTTCTCGTATGAATTTGACAAACGGCTCTATTTCATGATAGGAGCTGAGAGGTTCAACTCGCTGCTGTCGCTGACGTTCACCAGCCTTTCACGCCAGCTCTTCCAGATATTCGGTGAATCGGAGCGAAAGGGCGAATATGCCGACGATCTCGCACGAATGATAATGATATATCAGGCTGTGGCTGCTGTGCGTGATTCGGCTCAGATGACGTATTTCAACAGGCAGGCTGACTCCGGGGAATTCGCTGCGGAGATACTAAAGCTCATCAACGATATGAAGCGTTCAGGCATCGATCCGCTCACGCTCTCCTCTCAGGCTGATCTGCTCGAAGGCAGGCTCGTCAGCAAGACTCACGACATCGCCGCTGTATACCTCGAATACGAGCGTCTGATGAAGGAATACGGCTTCCGTGACAATCTGGAGAATATCCGCCTTGCCGCACGTACTGCCGCTTTGCATGAGTGGTTCAGGGGCATGGATATCTACATCGACGAATTTGAGAGCTTCACCGGCGACCAGTTCGAAATGCTCAGAGTCATGATATCTATGGCGGATAACGTCTATATCGCCCTCCGCACGGACGATGTGACTGCCGGTCAGTACACACTCTTCGAGACTGTCAACGACACTTTCCGCAGCCTTGTGCAGATATGCCGTGAGGCTCACAAGGAGCATACCATGATCTCGTGCGGAGAGAGCAAACGCTTCGCTTCGCCAGATCTTGCATACCTCAGCTCACATATCATGAGGAGCTTCATGTACGAGCCGGAAGCCGCTCCCTCTCCCGAAAATATCCACGTCCTCGAAGCCAAGGATATGTACGGCGAGACTGAATACGTCTGTGCCACTATCCGCCGACTCATCTGCTCCGACAAGAGCCTGCGGTTCAGCGATATCGCCGTTATATCGAACAATATTGCCGATTACTCGGAGATACTCAAAGCCGCTTTCAGCCGGTATGATATCCCCTACTTCATGAGCCTTGAAAAGCCTGTGTCTCATACGCCGATAATGGTATTCTTCACGACGCTGCTCGATATGCTCTGTGCAAAAAAGATAAAGACCGATCAGGTACTCCGATTCCTTAGATGCGGTATCATCGATATACCGCTGACTGACGTTTCGGCTCTCGAAAATTACTGCTTCAAATGGAACATCGACGGCGATATGTGGAAAAAGCCTTTCACCGCTGAGGACGACAGCCTTGAACTCGCTGAGTCGCTGAGAGTTTACGTGACAGAGCCGCTGTCCGCCCTTAAAAAGAAGCTTGCCGCCGGTCTTCCGGCTGACGAGGTCTGCCGCCTGCTGTATGAATGCCTTATCGGTTTCGATGCGGAAAAGAACACTGCCGCCCTCATGGTGAAGCTCATCGAAGCTGACCGTGACTATGATGCCTCTGAGCTGAAAAGGCTGTGGGGCTGCCTTATCGATATCCTCGACAGCATCTCCGCCACGCTCGGAAGCAGAGTCATTCCCTTTAAGGAGCTTGCGATGATGATGCGTGCAATGACGAGCAGGATAGAATATTCCGTTCCGCCGCAGACGCTCGATTCCGTCATAGCTGCTTCTGCGATGACGGCACGTCTGAGCGAGCCTAAGATAGTTTTCGTAATGGGTGCGTGCGACGGCGATTTCCCGAACCATGTCGATCCGCACGGGCTTTTCTCGGAAGCCGACAAGCAGATGCTCTCACGCTGCGGCATCGATATATCACGTCCGGTATCAGAGCTTATCGCCGCTGAGAGACTGATAGTCTACAAATCATTCTCGTATGCTTCACGGAAGCTCTATGTCTCGTATCCGCTGTCAGACCTCTCCGGTCAGGCGAAATATCCCTCGCAGGTCATCGACAGTATCCTCAAAATGTTCGGCAGGGACGATATGCTCATCACAGAGGAGAGCCTTTCGCCCGATTACTTCGCCGTGACGATGCACTCGGCTTTCTATCACTATATGCAGAACAGAGCCGATAATACGCCCGTGACGGCTTCAATAGCGAGCATTCTCTCGGAGGATATGATCTACAAGAGCCGCATAGCACGCATACTCACACGCTCGGAATATTCGCAGGACTTCACTGTTGACAGGGAGACTATGGAGAAGCTCATTGATTTCCATAATATCTTCATATCGCCAAGTTCGCTCGAAGAACACAGCCAGTGCAGCTTCAAATACTTCTGCGACCAT
>CADBQF010000404.1 GCA_902796705.1 Ruminococcus flavefaciens | reverse complement strand
TACTTCGCCGCCCTGAGCTGCAATGTCACGAACGAACATATAAGCTTCTTCAAGCTTCTTTACAGTCTTCTGAAGGTCGATGATGTAGATTCCGTTTCTTTCTGTGAAAATGTACGGAGCCATTTTCGGGTTCCATCTTCTTGTCTGGTGGCCGAAGTGTACGCCAGCTTCAAGAAGCTGTTTCATTGATACTACTCCCATTGTGTAGTCCTCCTAAATCGGTTAAAATATTAATCCTCCGTCCGGCTTGGCTTGAGAACAACGCCCGTGAGAACGCACCGATCCTCAAAAGCACAGACGTGCGAATTGCTTTATTATTATATCATTTCCGCACTGAAATTGCAAGGATTTTACATATAGTCATTCGTCCGAATTTTCTGTACTTTTCTTGTATGTATTTAGTGCATATGCCTTTTCCCTGTGCCTTACGAGAACGACATCGCTGCCGATGACGACGATGCTGCTGCACGGTATGATGATATCGTCCTCCCTGCCGAACAGTCCGAAGAAACGCTCCCTGCCGTATATCACGAGCGATTTCACCTGCGACGACGAGACATCTATCTCCGCATCGTCGATAAAGCCCATTCTCTCGCCTGTGGAAATATCGATAACTTCTTTCTTTTTAAGGTCATCAAGTCTGAACAGCATAAAAATATCCCCCTGCACTATGATATGCAGAGGGACAGGCGTGTGATATCTCACATCACTTTTTGCTTTTCTTTGAAAGAACAGTTGTCACAATAGCAAGAGCAACAGCTATCACGCCGACTATAATAAGTGCCTTCGCCGGAAAATTATCTCCTGTGAGCGGAGCAGCTTCTGCGAGTGCAGTAAGAACATATGACATATCGATTACCTCCGTAAGATATCCATTATTGATTATTCATCAAAGTATATTGTATCACATATATCCTTCCGTGTCAATAATTTTACAATAATTGCCTGAAATCCACCGGAAAAACCGCAAAACAGAGATCCCCGGAACGGTTTGTCTGCTATATTCTCAGTTCTGATACTGTTCGAGCTGTTTTGATGTCACGGGAAGTTCTGTCTGCTTGAAGGTAGCTGCTTCTATCATCTGTACAGCAAGTGCATCAAGGTTAGTGATGCCCTTTCCTGCATCGACGCAGTCAGCATTGCTGAGGCCCTGCTTCTGGATATTGTACTTTTCCGGATTTGACATATACTGCATGATAAGCACAGCATCGGAGATATCTACTATATCGTCAAGGTTGGCATCGCCGTACAGAACATCGCCGTCGGGTGTGGAAGGCGTATCGCCTGTAGTCGGCTGATCTGACGTAGGAGTCTGACCGGTCGTCGGCTCGGTGGTGTGGCTTCCGGAATAATAATCGCTGAGCGAGATGCCGTTTCCGCCCTGACCGAGTTTTATCGTGTGGTCGAGGCTGATGAACTTGCCGTTCTCGTCCTGCCAGAGAGCCGGCTTTACGAGAGCGTATTTATCCTCGTCCCAGTCCTGGAAGTCGTTTTTGAGGAGTCCGCCCGTATCGCCGGAGTTCTCATTAAAGCACCAGAAAGTATGGTGGATACGGTTCTCTATCATATAATCACGGAGAATGGTCATCCATTTTTTATTGTCGCCTGTGGGATCTTTTTCCTCGTCGATGAAGCCGCCCCATTCGCCCATGAGGAGCGGAGAGATCTTGTCCTCGATGAGGAATGCCCATGAATCACGCCAGTAGTCGTCAAGAAGAGTCTCTCTTGTGAAGTCTTTATTGAACCAGTCCTGTTTCCATACGAGCGGGCCGTAATCGTGCGGAGAATATACGAGCTGGCTCTGATGCTCACCGAGATCAACGGGATAATCCTTTACGCCACGGAAATTTCCGCCCCACCATGCTCCGTAGAACGGGCTCCACGGATAGCGTGCATAGTCAACAGCCGGAGAATCCCAGTCACAGCCCTCTTCAAATTTAGGATATACCTCGATGCCCTCTACCATGACAAGCAGGTTCGGATTCGCACTGAGAACGGCATCTGCACCACGTTCAGCGGCATATTTCCAGTTGTTGAGATCATGTGAGTTGTTCCAGATAGCCATGCCCTGACCGTCGTTCTTGCCGTGCGGCTCGTTCTTGAGGTCGATAGCTATGATAGTATCGTCGTCCTTGTAGTAATCAGCCACCCAGTTGAGAGCTTCGAGCCAGTCCTCAGTGCTGTAGTTGCTGTCATACCACAGAGGATGCTGATGACCGTTTGAAGCCGTAGTAGCACAGTGGATATCGATCATGATCTTGATGCCGTTCTCTCTGCACCACTCCACAGCCTGATTCCAGATATCGAAGCTGTACTTCGGCTTTCCGCCGGCTACACCTTCAACGGTAAGCTCCGGGTTTTTCCACTCATTGATCTTGACCATATACGGATCAGGATCGTGGTTCTTCCACTGGAGAAGTATCTGAGTAGACATAGGCACACGCATGAGATTGAAGCCATGGTCAGCCATTTCGTTGAGCATCTCGTGCATATTTCTTGACCATACACCGTCGAAGACCTGAGTCGTTACATTGTAGCCGAACCAGTTGCAGCCGGTCAGCCATACGGGATTGCCATACATATCGACTATCTCGGCATTTTCATTGACGTGCAGCCAGTCATCGTGATAGGCGTCGGGTGCGGCCATGGCAGCATCAGGCTCATTGCCGGCAAATGACGGAGCCGGAGCAAGAATGAGCGAGCAGGCAGATACTGCGGCGGTCACTCCTGTAAGCAGTTTTTTTAACATAAACGTTCCCTCTCTTTG
>CADBQF010000403.1 GCA_902796705.1 Ruminococcus flavefaciens | reverse complement strand
ATTCCCGGAATTCATTGTTCCGAAGCTCTCTGTACAGCAGATTACTTTTCTGCATTTTTTCATTATCTCAGCGGCTTTTGCGATATTCTCACCGCTGACCGGTTCAAAGGCTTTTTCGGTAATGACCTCTGCGGCAAGCCTTACAGCCACGGGATATTCGATATCATTCTTATGGATAACTCCGGCGGCAAACGGTATCCCCTTTCGCTGGAGGCTGCGGTATACCGGTATGCCTTTCCCTCCTCCGCCTATAACGAAAACTTCCGGTTCACCTGTCACGCCCGATGCCTCAGCAGTCCCGTACAGCGGCTCGAACGAACCGGCTGTTATCCCGTACAATCTGTCGATATAATCTCCGGAAAAGATCTCGTCAGGCGTACCGGTGCGGTCAGCTCTTCCGTCTTTTATACATATGAGCCTGTCCGAAAAACGCTGTGCAAGATCAAGCTCGTGAAGCGTCTGTATAACTGTTATGTTCCTTTCACGGGCAAGTTCTTTCAGTATCGCAAGCAGACGGAGCTTATTGTTTATATCAAGAAAAGATGTCGGCTCATCGAGTATAAGCACATCAGGCTGCTGAGCGACTGCTCTTGCAAGCATCACCGTCTGCCGCTGACCGTCGCTCACGCAACGTATATCAGTTTCTGCAAGTGAAGATATTCCTGTCATTTTCATGGCATCACGGACTATTTTTCTGTCTTCTGCCGAGAGGATACCAAGTTTTCCCGTATAGGGATATCTTCCGGCTGAGACGATATCCTCACAGGTCATTCTCTCGGCGTATATTCTGTCGGTGAAGCAGGCTGAAACTGTTCCGGCTATCTCACGCAGAGGCATATCTGAAAGATCTTTACCGCCTATAGTGACGTTTCCGCCTGAAAGCTTCATCTGTGCGGAAATGCTCCGGAGGATAGTTGACTTTCCTGCTCCGTTAGGCCCTATCAGGGAAACTATCTCCCCCGGTACAGCAGTAAAGCTCAATCCGCTGACGATGATCTTTTTTCCGTAGCCTGCCGAAATATCATTTGCTTTTAGTATGCTGCCCTGTTCCATAGATCATCTGCCTTTCTGTGAGTTCCTGCTAAGCATAGCGGCGATAACGACAGGAGCTCCGAATACTGCTGTGACCGTGCTTATGCTCAGTTCTACCGGTGCGAATATCATTCTGGCGATAAGATCGCATAAAAGGCAGAAAACTGCTCCTCCGGCAAAAGATGCAGGTATCATCACTGCCGGCTTTGACGTTCCGAAAAGCGATTTCATCAGATGCGGAACGGCTACTCCCACAAAAGATACAGGCCCGGCAAATGCTGTGACACAGGCAGCAAGCACGCTCGAAAGAAGTATCAGTGCTGCCCTGAAAAGTTTAAGGTCTACACCTACATTGCGGGCGTAGCTCTCTCCAAGCTGATATGCTCCCATAGGCTTTGAAAGCAGGAATGCCGCTGCAACTGCCGGTATCGATACGGCTGCGATCACTCCCACATCGCTCATGCTTATTCCGGAAAAGCTTCCCATTGACCAGTTATGAAGATCAACTATATTCGCATCATCAGCAAATGTAACTGCAAGTTCGGTGGCTGCCGAGCAGATATAGCCTATCATAACTCCGGCAATTATGAGCTGTGCCATGTTCCTGACTTTTCCGGAAAGAAGAAGTATCGCCCCCATTGAGAGCATCGAACCGGCAAATGCTGCTGCAACTGTTTCGGCTGAGTTGAGGAAAATACCATGCTTCACCGTCATCATCATCGTTATAGCTGCTGTGAGTTTTGCTCCGGAAGAGATGCCAAGTACATACGGCCCGGCTATCGGATTTCCGAAAAAACTCTGCATAAGGAATCCCGAAACCGATAGCGAACCTCCGAGCAGTGCTGCTGCTGCGGCTCTCGGAAGACGTATATTTCTCACGATCGTAAAGGCGGAACTGCCGGCATTCTTCCCGAACAATGCCATGAAAACTTCCGATGCGGATATGTCTGAACTGCCGCTTTCAAGTTCCAGTACAAAGAATAAAAACGTCATGAGTGCAAGCACAGAAAAGCATATGCTCCAGCGGATAGCTCTTTTTCTGTTCATATCAGCACCTCATTCCAGCCTGTGCAGATATGTGAGGTCTGCACTGTCATATGTATCGGTGAAAACAGCATTGAGGTCACATATCATATCTGCCGCACCTGTCGTCTGCTGGAACATATTCTGTCCGGTACACCAGACATTCCCCTCTTTTACAGCTTTGATGTCAGAGAGGATACTGCTTTTTCCGACAAGTTCGCTGATGCTCGTTATCTCGCCTTCTATCGTACTGTTGTAGATGAGTATATCAGCATCACGGGCGATGTCGTAGAAAGTTTCAGCCTGGATATTCATTGTCGATAGTGAGTTATCATCAACATTCAGGTCAGATGAAGTGAATATCTATCTTCCGCCGGCTAGGTCTATCATTTTTGATACGTAATCTCCCGGCTTGCGTATGGTGAACGAACCGTTCGATGTGACGCTGAAAAAAGCTGCTGTTTTTCGTTCGCTTTCCGGGATATCATCAGTGGAAAGAGCTTCAAACGCTTCCGTCTTCTCGCTGAAATACGTTTCAGCCGTTTCTGTATCTCCTGTCAGAAGACCATAGAGTTTGATCCATTCCATTCTTCCGAGAGGGTGCGTTTCATAGCTTGACCGTTCGACGATCACGGGGATACCGAGAGATTCTATCTGCTCCCTGACTTCGGGAGAGTGATATATCATTGTAGACTCTACAGCAAGTCCGCACTCCTTCGAGACAAGGAACTCGTAATCAGGCGAGCTGTATTTACCGATATACGAGATATCTCCGCTTTCGACGCTCTCCCTGATACCCGGAAGGCTCCAGTTCACAGCGGAAGTCGATGTCATCTTCACATCTGAAAGCTTTCCGATCCCGTCAAAGAGATCCATTGCCGACGATGCCGCAACATAGATATTTTCAGCCGGACGGCGGATAACAGTCATTCCGTATGTATCGTCATTTATATCAGCTTCCTGCGGTGCGATGAGGAACTTATCGCTCCCTATCGTCAGGACAGCGAGGTCATTTTCATAGTAATCGACGCTGAATTCATGTGCATATTTCAGTTCCATGCTCCCTGTTTTGACGAGCCGGCTGTCGGCAGTACCTTTTTCTGCACTCCCGGAGCATGAAAAGGTACTGACCATTATCAGCGGTATCAGAATAATATTTGCAAGCTTTTTCATGATACAGATGAAGAATCAAAATAAAGTGTGTACTCTATCTCATGAGGTGTACTCATTGCTGTTGTATCGGCTGATACTTTCATATCATAGTCAAATCCGGAAACAGGTATATCGAATACGGAGAATTCCTCCGTATCTGTCGGGAGTATCTTCTCTCCGCCGACTATCATGTAATCATATTTATTGCTGCTCCAGATGATCTCTGCATAAGCTTCTCCGCCGGTAACAGTGAGTTTTGCCGGAGACTGCACGGAAGCTTTTCCCGAACCGCCTTCGAGTTCGACATCTACTGTATACTCCCCGTCTTCAAGTCCGAGGTCTGAAACTGTGAGATATCTGCTGACAGAAAATGCCTCGTCCGGAAGCGAATCAGCTCTGAATACAAGTGTACGTCCGTACCACTCCTGCTTTTTTGCACTGAGAGCGGCACAGAGTATCTCCTGATCGAGTGCTTCTACCGGAACGGTAAATACGGACTGTCCGCTTTCATTCTCGGAATATGAGATGCAGTCTGCTTCTGCGGCTGAAGCGGCTTCGCCCTCAGTTCCCATGAAGAGAAGATCATACGACTTGCTGTCGATGATAAGATCAGCCGTCATCTCCCCGTTTTCCACATGAAGGATACAATCGGCTATCTTGAACATACTTGAACTTGAATCCACATTGATGTGGTATTCTCCGTCATTGAGCGAAGATGCCGGTACTTCTGTCATGCCCTCGTATCCGACTTCGTTCTGCGGTGCTGTTGCGTGTTCGGTTGTCTCCTCAGCAGATGAAGTCTCTTCCTCCGGTGCGGAGATCTCTGCTTCTTCTGATGAAGCTGTTTCAGAAACGGAACTCTCTGCCTTTGATGCTTCTGATGCGGAAGATGAATTTTCTGAGCCGCATGAAACAAGTGACAGCGATGTAAATATCAATAATGCGATAATGGTCTTTTTCATAATTTTCTCCTTATATCAATACAGGGCAGCAAGTGATATCACCGCTGCCCGTATGCAATGTGTCAGTTCAATGAATCGATAGCTTTCTGTGCGTGTTCTACATAGAGCTTTCTGATCTCTTCGTTTTCACCAAGACCTCTGAGGAGGCACTGTACCTCGTAGCCTTCGGCTTCAAATACAGACTTCCATGAATCCTCTTCATCGCCTGCCATATCGTTGTTTGCATGATCTCCGGCAACTACCATGAGCGGTTCAAGGATAACTCTTTCGTACTCTCCTGCCTTGACAAGTTCAAGTACATCTTCAACGCTCGGTGAAGCTTCTACCGTACCGATGAAGTAATTCTTGTATCCGTCTGCTGCAAGAAGTTCCTGCATCTTAGCGTATACACTGTTAGAAGCGGCTTCTGTACCGTGTCCCATGAAGCAGATAGCTGTCTTTCCGTCGTCGTATTCTGATGTCCAGTCAACGATAGCACTTTCAACACGCTTGAAGTCATCATCGCTCGTAAGGAGCGGTTCACCGAATACTACCTTATCGAAAGCATCTGCATAAGAACCTACCTTGTCAACGAGTTCATCGTATTCAAGCCCGTTCATGAGATGCGTAGGCTGAACGACGAGATTCTTTACGCCGTTGTCAACTGCTCTTTCAAGTGCAGCATCGATATCATCGATGAGGATATTGTCTCGACGCTGAACGTGATCGATTATTATATTTGCTGTAAATCCACGGCGTACTGAAAATTCCGGGAAAGCAGCTTCAAGGTCGTTCTCTATAGCACCGATAGTAAGACGGCGGCTGTCGTTATAGCTCGTGCCAAAGCTCAGGACAAGAAGTTCGTTCTCACCGATCTCGTCCTGATTGCGTACATTATCAAGT
>CADBQF010000402.1 GCA_902796705.1 Ruminococcus flavefaciens | reverse complement strand
TTTCCCGGAGCGTGTGCCTGAAAGAATGGCAGGGCGTTATTCCGCAGCGGAGCAGTATTATCTTTCACCGCCCCGTCTGGAGATGCTCCGCCGGAAGTATGCGGATATCATCATAAAGCTCGGCTGTTACCGGGATATCTTCATCAGCACCGATCACGGAGAGACTTTCGCAGAACTGCCTTCTCCCGAAAAGACTGAGGATATCATCACTGCCTGTACCGGATCAGAAACTTTGTATTTCAGCGTGAGCGGAGATGAATGTCTTATCGTCATGGACGGCTGTGATACATATATGACAGTGTATGCTTCCGATGAAGCTCTCATCGGATTGCTCGGAAAGCTGGCATCTTCTGCCGGACTTTTCATCTGGGAAGCGTGAATAAATATCAGAAAGCAGGCATTGTCGATGTCTGCTTTTGTTATTTAAACTGAATACAGCTAAAATATATTTATAAAATCCACCATTTCTTTAAAATGTGGGTTGAAACGTGCTTATCATCATGGTACAATCAATACAAAGGATTCAACTTTTGTCAGGGGCATTATATGAAATACAGAGAATAATAACACCTGATACTCAAAAATCATGAAATGCTGGGAGGATTGATAAACGAAGTTTTTTTGACATATCATTATTCAGAGAGGAATGGGAAAAATGAACACAAAGACAGAAAACAAACTCAGCCATGCAAAGAAGCTGCTTTGCATCATCACAACGCTTATGCTTATCTGGAGCATCTGCATTCTCACTGTTCCACGAACAACAGTTAAAGCTGCCGACCGCAGAGTCATCTATGTTGCCGAGAACGGCAATGACTACACCGGAAACGGTTCTTCACAGTCTCCGTACAGGTCGATCAAAAAAGCAGCTTCCGAAGCAACGGCAGGCACGACAGTGCTTATCCGCCCCGGTACTTATATCGAGGACGGGATCAAGCCCAAAGAATCAGGCAAAGAAGATGCGATGATTATTTTCAGACCTGAAAAGACTTCCGATATCGGAAAAGTCATCATCAAGCACAAGGACGTTTTCGACGGTTCAAGCATCACTCCGCAGGTTAAAGCACAGTGGCTCGCCGATACAGGCTGGTCAGAGAACGATGTAAAACACTACGACAATGCCGGAATAGAGTATTCTATCGCAGCAAGGAAAAATGAACTGACAGATGTATTCGATCTTTTCGGACGTGATTATATCTGGATCGAGGGCTTTGTATTTGAGGACTACAAATACGCACGAAGCACCATAAACATCATGGGCAAGGGCAATGTCGTCCTCAATAACCAGTTCAGAAATATCGGCTGTGTATACAATGCTCCGTGGAAATGGTCGAATCAGGGAGTCTATCGTCCTGATGTAACTATCCCGGTAGCCGGCCCGGACAATGTTATCCGAAACAACTATTTCCAGAGCGTTTACGGTGAGACTCTTTGCTATGACAACCATTCTCAGAACTGCATTATTTCTGAGAATACTTTCATCGGTGCGATAGGAAAGAACGCCGGTGCAGGCGGTGCGGAATCTTCCACTCTCGGCGGAAGAGCAGACGGCAACAGGAACAATACCTTTGCATTCAATTATTCAGGCGGTTCTGTCAACGGCGGAACTATCTGGCTCGATATAAGCGTAAGAGATTTTACAGCCGTAAGAAATGTTGCACATAATACAGCTTACTTCATGTTCAATGAATCAGAGTGTACACGTAACTGGGCTTATGAGAACATCGTATTCAACAAGCCTCTTGATGAGAACAAGAGAATGATCGGTGATACGGAGTATTTCATGAATTTCCCTGCACAGCGTATCGAATCCGGACTTTTCTCCGCATTCTGGGATACAGGTTCGACATGGGACGCACGCTGGGTGAACAATGTTACATACAACCTGAAAAACGGCATCTCACTTGACAGATCATATAACAACGATGTCATCAACAATATCTCCTATGAAGACAGCAATAGTATGTACAGCAGCAATGACACGCTTGGCATACTTGTAAAGGAAACTTCCGTGAACGGTTTCCATTCATGGCACGGAATAGACCTTAAAGGCGGCGGAATCAATACATTCAGGAACAATTTATGGTATTCAGGCAGAAAACCTGCATATGTACGCTACATGGATCCTTCACAGCCGGCTGTAACAGTAGATTCTTTCAATGCCCAGATCGGTTCAAAGACGAATCTTGCCGCTGATCCGATGTTCGAGAACGCAGCAGCAGGAGATTTCCGCCTGAAAGAAGGCAGTCCTGCTATCGGAAGCGGAGACAACGGCGTGAACAGAGGTGCCTATGCAGTTTATCCGAAAACTGATGTCGGATACAACAGATCTCTTGGCCTGACAGAAGACGTGAACGTAAGCTTTGCTAAGCTCAATTCTTCTGCAAAGCCGGGCGATGTTATCGACCTTGAACTCAGACTCAGCCAGCCGGCATCATCAGCGATGACGTTTGAAGTATCTCCCGTTGCAGGCGATGCACAGCCTGACAAGGATTTCAGCTTTGTAGATGATCCGGCAGTTACATTCAATGCAGGCGATACAAAGAAAACTGTACGTGTAAAGATACTTGAAGGATACGACCTTGACCAGCTCCTCGTTTTCCGTCTTGTTCCCACAGGAAATACAAAGCTTGAAGCAGTCGGTGCAAGAGATATGCACCTTGTAAGGATACAGAGAGCTGAAAAGCGTGTGCTTGTCATCAGCAATGTAGGCGATTCAATGGGAACAGCTATAGTTGAATACCACACACCGGGCGAGCTTGTAACGATCGATGCAAAGACAAGACCTGGCTACACATTTGAAGGCTGGCAGCCGGGTATCGATTCAATGGAGGTAACTCCGGTAAGTTCGGACGGTACACGTTCAACATTCATAATGCCTGACTACAATCAGAGGATACAGGCAAAATGGAAACTCAACGGTTCCCGTGTAAATGTATCGGGCATCAGTCTAAGCAGTGATTCGCTTTCGATGAATGCAGGCGATACAGCTCAGATCACAGCAAAGATAACTCCCGACAACGCAACAGATAAAGTCGTACTCTGGACATCTTCTGATCCGCTTGTAGCATCAGTTGACAGGAACGGAAATGTCACAGCACTTTCGGAGGGTACAGCAGATATCATAGCAAGGACTCTTGAACCGAGTGATAAGCAGTTCACTGCAAGATGCAAGATAAGCGTAACGGGAACTATCCACCCGTCAGGCAATATCATCGAGGCAGAAGACTATGACGTGCAGTCGGGAATAAATACCGAAGAATGCAGCGAAGGCGGAAGCGATGTTGCTTACATAGAGAACGGCGATTATATCGGATTCAAGGGAGTGAACTTCGGCAGAGGTTCAAGCTCTGTAAATCTCAGGATAGGTTCAAACGGAAGCAAGGCTTCTATCGAAGTGCATATCGGCTCTCCGGACGGAAAACTCATCGGCAGCATGGAAGTGAACGGAACAGGCGGCTGGCAGAAATGGGCAACTCAGACCTGTAAGATCGAGCCAATGACAGGCGTGAGCGATGTTTATTTCGTCTTCAAGGGCGATGAGGGATATCTCTATAATCTCAACTGGTTCAGCATAAATTATCCATACGAAAATGACGACCTCATGGGAGACTGCAATCTCGACGGTGCGGTAAGTATCGCAGATGCAGTAATGCTCCAGAACTGGATCCTCGGCAGAAGTGATAAGCTTAACTGCTGGAGACACGCTGATGTATGCACAGACAAGATCATCGATGTATTTGATCTGTGCCTGCTTAAAACAATGGTCGTTGAACAGGGAATGAAATAATATCTTTCTGAAAAAAAGCGGCTGCTCATGGAACTATCCGGAGCAGCCGTTATTCATATGTATCTTTCTGTTTATTCCAGTGTAAGGACAGCAGCGTTGCTTATCGGAATATACTTCGTGTTGGAATAATAGATATCTTCCAGTACAGCGTAGAGCTGAGCGGTATATTTTCCGGGAGATCTTTCGCTCTGAAAAAGTCTGATATCTTTGTCATCGTCTGTGAATCGCTCTTCGGAAGTGATCGTTCCATTGTGAGTGATACGCAGCATCATATCAGGGAAAGGCCGTTCGAGCCTGACACATTCAACGCCCTGGATCGGAGGTGCGTTTTTGTATCCTGCGTCCCAGTCTTCAAGCTGAGATGAATCAAAAGTCCATTCGATGACATTTTCGCCGCAGTTGAAGTCGTATGATTCGATACTGTACGGGAGCATAGTTTCAGGGGAATATGTCACTGAGTAGATACCGCTGTCAGCACCGCTGGTGATTATCTCAAGACCTTTTTCGCCTTCGAGCGTAAAGCGGTCTATAGTATAGGCAGCTTCTCCGTTTCCTCCGGTCACTATTGAGGTATAAGTATGCTGCCGGAAGATACCTGTAACTGCCTTCTGCTCGGAATCGTCATTCAGGATATCGAAAGCACTTCTGATATCGTTGACAGGGTTCGGCAGACCGTTCAGGCAAAGCTGAGGGAGAGGCGAAATGTAGACCTGAAAAACCAATATCCCGATCAGGGCAGTCAGGACGATAGAGATAAGCAGCCTGACAGGAAAACTGCGGTCTTTGTGTCTGTATCGTATGGCAGCTATAAAGGTGAAAACTATCGCAAGGAGCGACAGTCCGCCCGTGAAGAACAGCCGCCCTGCAACGGCTTTATGATCCGAAACATCTATACTGAAAAAAGACATAACAGAGGATACAGTAAAGCAGAGAATCCCGGATAATGAGAATATCAATGCAGCTTTGTTATCCTTCAGAGAGACTTTTTCTTTTTCTTTTACTTTCATTCATATCACTGCCTTAAAAATGTAAGATAAGGAGTCTGTTTTAATTGTATCATACTTACCGGATAATTTCAATATCTTATTGCTTGCAATAGATCGCATACTGTGATATAATTATAAAAAACAACCGAAATCGATATATCGGATATCAGCAGCCGAACAAGTAAACGAGGACAAACAATGAAAAAATTCAGGGAAACATATCTTAAAAAAATCCATATCGGGGGCATAACGACGGATTCCAACGTATTTATGGCACCTCTTGCAGGATATACCGGTTATCCTTTCAGAATGATATGCCGGAAACTCGGAGCAGGACTTGTATTCACCGAAATGGTCAGTGCCAACGGTCTGAAATACAATGACAAGGCAACAGCAAAGCTCCTTTACACGACCGGATCGGAAACAAAAAAAGCCGTGCAGCTCCTCGGTTCAGTGCCGTCAGCTTTTGAATACGCCTGCAAAGGAAAGTATACCGAAGAATATGATATGATCGATATAAATATGGGCTGCCCTGTGCCTAATGTCATAAAAAGCGGCGAGGGCTGTGCATTGATCGAAAATATGCCTCTTGCTTCAAAGATCATAGAAGCCTGCAAAAGGAGCGGAAAAGCCGTCACAGTAAAATTCCGTCCCGGCATGAACAGGAACAGGATAGTCGTATCGGAATTTGCGAGAATGTGTGAGGATTCCGGGGCGGATATGATAACGGTACACGGCAGGACGAGAGATATGATGTACGAATACGAACCAGTCTATGAATATATAGCAGCAGCGAAAAATGCCGTCAATATCCCTGTGATAGCAAACGGCGGTATACGTTCCGAGGAAGATGCCGTCAAAATGATGGAGAATACAGGAGCAGACGGCGTGATGATAGCACGGTACGGACTTGAAGATCCTTTTATTTTTTCAAGGCTCACCGGGACAGATACAGGTGAGACAAAGCTTTCTGCGATCATGGAACTTGCAGATATCGCACAGTCGTGTTTTGATGAATTATCGGCAATGGAACATATCAGGAAAACGGCTTCATACTTTATGAAAAAGATACCGGGAACGAAGTCCTTCAAGCAGGAGATGTACCGCTGCGGCGATATACAGGGATTGAAAAGCGTTCTTGTAAAGATATTCGGAGAAACGGAGTAAGAGAATGGACGAAGGATTTGTGATCGAAAACGGTGTTCTTCTCAGATATACAGGAGAAGCACACAGCATAAAAGTCCCGGACGGCGTAAGAGCCATAGGGAAAGAGGTCTTCAAGGGAATGTCATGGATAACAGAGATCGCTCTCCCGGAAGGCCTTGAAGAGATAGGCAGCAACGCTTTCAAAGGCTGCCGCAAACTGACAGAGATCGTTCTCCCGGAAAGCGTCAGGATCATAGGTGAGCTTGCGTTCCACAGGTGCCATTCGCTCGTTTCAGTGAGGATACCGGAGCAGGTCGATGTACTACGAAAGGGAACGTTCCTTTGCTGTGACAGCCTTAAAACAGTCCATGCTCCGGGCGTGAAGAAGCTTGAGATGCAGACGTTCGCAAACGATACGAAGCTGACGGATATCACGTTCAGCAAGGATATCGACTTTTCAAATTTCGGGAAGGACATTTTCACCGGCTGCATCGGCATAAAGGATATCAATTTTTCCGACGGCTGTTCATATCATACAGATGAACTGATAGACGTTCTTATGACTGCCGGAGAGATCCGTCCGGCAGTCCTTGCGATAGCAGAAAGCGTCTATCAGTCGATGAAAATAGAAAACGGAGTGCTTTGCAAATTCTACGTGAATCTCCGTTCTTTCGATCTTCCGGAGGGCGTAAAGTGCATCGAAAAAAGCTGCTTCTTTGACAAGAAAGGGATCATTTCCATAACCTTTCCGGCAAGCCTTGAACGCATCAGAAAAAACGCCTTCGGCAACTGCATCAACCTTGAAAAGATCATTCTGAAAAATGAAAATGCAGTTATAGATGACGGAGCGTTCAGAGGGTGCAGCAATCTTAAAATCATCGCTTTAGGCGAAAGAGAATACCGCCTTGATGAGATCGGCAGCGATAACGATGTCCCCTATATCATCAGGCGGATAAGCGATCAGGTCATGAGTGATTTTTACATCAGCGGAAAGATACTCATGTCATACAGCGGCAGGGAAGAACGTGTTACGATACCTGCCGGAGTTGAGGTGATAGGCGAGGGCTGCTTTGAGGGAAATGACAGTATCGGACGTGTGATAATGAGCAGTTCAGTCCGGGAGATACACGAGAATGCTTTCAGGGATTGTATCTGTATGCAGACGATAGTTATGTCTGAAAATCTGCGGAAAATATGCAGGGGAGCTTTCGAGAACTGCAAAAAGCTCATTCGCTTCAATATCCCTGCCGGACTGGAAGAGATCGGCTTTGCAGCGTTCAGGGGTTGTCAGAGCCTTGAACTTCCGGGCTTTGAGAAGGGTACTCCGCCTGCCGTGCATCTTCCGGAGAGAGAATACAGCAAAGACGATACAGCCCCATACAGTTTTTGCGGAGACAGCAGCATTACTTCTTTCAGAACGGACAGACCTGTGATAATAGGAAAATACGCCTTTTCCGGCTGCCCGGAACTTAAAGAAGTCATCATCGATGCTCCCGGCTGTATCATCGAAAAATATGCCTTTGAAAAATGCAGTTCGCTCCGCAGTATCAGAGTAAATGCAGCTAAGATCGAAAAGGGAGCGTTCTCGTTCTGCCGCAGCCTTGAAACTGCCGTCATTGGCGGTATCTCTGTACTCGAAGACGAAGTTTTTGCAGGCTGTGTTTCGCTCAGGGAAGTGAAGCTTTCTGATGAAGTGAAAGAGATAGGAAGAAGATGCTTTGACGAGTGTACCTCTCTCGGCAGTATAGACCTGCGAAATATCAGAACTATAGGCGAGCGTGCTTTTGAACGCTGTGACGCTCTTACCGAAGCTGATCTCACAAACACAAATGCCGGATATCATGCTTTTGCAGATTGTTCAGAACTCAGGACTATCAGGCTAAGCAGCAGTACGGTATTGCAGAGCCGTGTATTTTCCGGCTGTACAAGTGCGGATACTGTCGTACTTGACGGCATAGAATACCACTTTTCCGGATTTACACAGAGCCGCAATTCAGTTGACAACGAACTGCCTCTGAAAGTTCAGGAAGTGATAGGGAGCGTTTATTCATGTTTCAGGGTGAACAACGATCTTGGTATAGTGAAATACAGGGGCGATGCTGTTAAGGTGCGTATCCCTGATGATATAGTTTCAGCGGAAGACGAATCGTTCAGGGATCACCTCAGAGTCACGGAGATAATATTCCCGGAGAGTTTCAGATATTCAGGAAAGCTTGCCTTCTCCGGAACAGGCTGGCTCGAAAAACGCCGCAGGGAAGTCAGATACAATATCGTGAACGGTCTGCTGATCGATGCTTTCAACTGCGGAGAAACTGCTGATATCCCGGAGGAAACGGAAAGGATATGCAGTTGGGCATTTGCCGGTAACACGAAACTCCGGGAACTTATCATTAAAAATGAACGGATAATAGTTGACGTTTTCGCTTTCCGGAATTGTATCGGGCTGAAGAAGATCCACTTTTCCGACGGCAGGACATATACCCTTGAAAAGTACAGTGATATTTCAGAAAAGGATTATCCCGATCTTGTAAGACGCATTTTTGCAGAGAGCATCAACTGCTTCAAGCTCGGCAGGGACGGAGTTCTTGAGGAAAGCACCGGAAATATCAAAGACCTTGTTTTCCCCGGCGGCATAAAAGAAATAGCCGAACAGGTATACATGGACTGCAACCTCCTTGAAACTATCGTCCTTTCGGCGGAGACCGAAGTGATCGGCAGATCATCGTTCAAGGGGAGCAAGTGGCTCAGGAGCGTGAAAAATGCAGGCGGCATAAGAGCGATAGATGCACAGGCTTTCAGCGGATGCAGGAGCCTTGAAAGCATAGATCTTTCTGATAAGCTCGAAACGCTCGGCAAGCGTGCATTTGAACACTGCTGCGTACTTAAAGAGATACATATCTCCGATAAGCTGAGCATTATCCCCGAAAGAGCATTTTTCAGATGCAAGAGCCTTAAAAAGATCATTATCCCAGCTTCTGTAAAAGTGATAGAGAGTCAGGCTTTCGCTTTCTGTACGGAACTTGAAGAAGTCGTTTTCTCTGACCGAGAAAGTGTAGATATCGCAGACGATGCCTTTGCGTGGTGTGAAAAGCTATGAGATACAGAAAACTTGGAAAGACCGGGCTTATGGTATCAGAGATAGGATTCGGGACGATACCCGTACTTAGCGGAAACGTTCCCGTACTGCCTGATTACTACAGCCCGGACGTTGATGAAGCCGTAAGTATAATGATGCACGCCTACAGAATGGGCTGCAATCTTTACGATACGGCTATACCGGAAGAATACGGCGATGCAGAATACAAGCTCGGCGTTTTTGCAGAAAAAGCCGGACGTGAGAATATCATCATTTCCGACAAGGCAAGATTCATGGACGGCAGCGATATGTTCCGTGAAGTGATGCGTTCGGCTGAAAATCTCGGAACGAACCCGGATATTTATTTCGTTCATCAGGTCGATGAAAAGAATCAGGACGAGACATTCAGCCGCTACGGTGCAGCCGATGCCCTGTATGACCTCAAAAAAGCCGGAATAATCAAATACACAGGTATCGCTACGCATTATTACAGCGTTGCACTTCGTGCAGCAAAGGACGAGAGGGTAGATGTGATACAGACGAGCGGAAATATCCTTGAACGAGGGATAATGGACCGCATAGCCGAGGAAGATATTTTCAGGGATAAAGGCATTATCCTCAACAAAGTCTATGCAGCAGGCTGCCTTCTGAGTGCGTTCTCTCCAGCGGAATCGATAAGCGGGATACTCCACTGGCCGTTCTCATGTGCATTGATCGGAGTCGGAACGAAAGATCAGGCAGAAGCGGCGATGCAGGAAGAATTCCCGGAGAGAGATTTCACTTTTGATGAAGTCATCGCAAGGCTTTCTGAACGGTTCACGCCCATGAGATGCACAAGATGTCAGCGATGCGTCTGTCCGCACGGTTATGAAGTCCATATCATGCTCAGACAGTATAATTATTATCATCTCGGAAAGAGATACTGGGCAATGAAGAAACTCCGCATGAATATCGATGAAGTCCATGAAAACTGCCGCAGATGTAT
>CADBQF010000401.1 GCA_902796705.1 Ruminococcus flavefaciens | reverse complement strand
TGACTCCCTGCTGTGCAGGGAGATGTCCGAAGGACAGAGGGTACCCGCCGCTGTTGGCGGAACCCTTTTTCAAAAGGGTTTCCCTCAATAATAGACATAAACTTCTTTATGAGTACCGGGCATATGCTCATAGCTGCTTTTTATTATGTTTAGTCATATTCGATGCCGATATATATATCTATGATACAGTCGGAAGAATTTGCAGAGTCATTGCGGACTATGGAATAATAGGCTGGCGTTGCGGTCTTATAATTTTTCTCCGTGATGAATTTTCTGATGATGCTCTCTGTTTCTGAAAGCCTGCTCAGTTTTCCGATATGGCGTATCGATACGGCATCTGACAGAACGAATGACGGTCTGTACTGGAATTCATCACACCTCATGATATCGCCTCTGACCGGTATGAGTATCTCTGTGCTGAAAACATCGCCGTCATTCTGTGTACCGGCTTCCGTGAACAGTATCCTGTCAATAAGTTCAAGGGAAAGTACGTTCAGATTATCAGAGATATATCTGGCGAGCCTGAGGATATCAGACCGCCGGATATTTTTTTTATAGCTGATAAGATTGTGAAGCTGTATGCTCTGATGTTCGGTTATCTGCATATTACCACCTTATCTTTCCTTGACTTCATGTATAGCCGGGCGTGAGTTTCAGCTCTCAGTGCCGTCAGGAGGGACTATCGAACCGCTTTCAAGATATATGACTCTGTCGGCATAGTCTGCTATTTTCGGGTTATGGGTTATCATTACAAGTGTCTGGCCATATGTATGGATACTGTCAAGGAGAAGCCGGAGGACTTCATTTCCGGTCTCGGTGTCGAGGTTTCCGGTAGGTTCATCTGCGAGTATGAGTTCGGGTTTATTTGCAAGAGCTCTTGCGATAGCGACTCTCTGCTGCTGTCCTCCCGAAAGCATCGACGGGAATGAATCCTTTTTATCAAGTATGCCGAGTTTTTCCATGATACCGTCGATGTAGCCGGCATCTACCGAACCCCTGCTTATATTTACGGGGAATACGATATTTTCGTAAACGTTCAGCACCGGTATGAGATTATATGCCTGAAAGACAAATCCTATCGTGCTGCATCTGAAACGTGACATTGTCTTATCGTTTGCCGACTTGTAATCTGTTCCGAAGACCTTTACCTCGCCTGAATCGTAATCATCAAGTCCGCCGAGTATGTTCATAAGGGTGCTTTTTCCCGATCCGCTCTGACCGAGGATAACAACGAACTCGCCCTTTTTCACCTGCATATCTATGTCCTTCAGTGCGTGGAAACTGTTTTTGCCTGTAGTGTAGTATTTATTCAGAGATCTTACTTCTATGCTGTTCATGATATACCTTCCTTTACTCGCAGCGAAGCACGTCGGATATCTCAGTGCTAAGACTTTTTTTCATGTGAAAATATGTGAATGTCTCGATAGAAACCGTTATAAGCACGATGACCGCCACGTAAGCCAGTACCGAGATACGGTGCTTTTCAAAGATGATATGAGTTATATAGACATTTGCGGCGGCTGATACTATTATACCGATAAGGCAGGGTATCATAGTGAGTATGAGGTTTTCGATGCAGCTTACTTTGCAGAGTTCCTTTATCTCCATTCCGATAGCTCTCATAACGCCGAATTCCCTTTTTCTCAGGATAGTGTTTTCTCTTATAGTATTTCCTATGATAAGGAAACTGATGAAGAAGGTGGCTGCTATTATATATCCTGCAAGTATCATCATGCCGAGGAGCTGCTTTTGTGAAGCTGCTGTTCCTTCGCTGAAATCCTCAAATACAAAGCCGGAGTCATCTCCGATAAGTCCGGATATCCTGCTGCTGTCTATCTTTGAAGATGATCGTATGAGTATAGTAGAATAACCGCTCGTGTCTGCTCCGAGCTTTTCTGCTGCTGTATTGTTGATGATGAGCTTTTTGTCCGTCATGCCGAGGAAACACGCAAGATTTTCGGTATCAGCACTGAAACAGCCGTTGAGTCTGACAGTTTCTCTCTCGCTGCCGTGTGTGACATCTGCCTCAGAAACATCAGTCCCGTCATTTGTGAAGAGTACCGCACAATCGTTTTTACTGCTGTATTTTATGCCGAGCGAATCGCAGAGGAGCTTCATCAGTGCATCGTCATATACCACAACGTTCGATTCTTCTGCATTTACCTTGTACAGATAGAGAACTTTCTGGGTATAGATATCGGAAACATCAAATTCCCCGCTGATGTTTGCCATGTCCTGACGTGTAAGCTGATAATTCATATCAGATTTTACGGCATAGTCGCTTATATCGTAAACGGTAGTTCCCTTTTTCTGATTGATGACCATGAATGTATTGCATATCACGAAGCATATCGTAAAGCTGAGCGTTACGGTCACAAGCTGTATAAGGCTCTTTGAGAAATTGCGGCGTATATTGCGGACAGCAAGGCCGGTGAAATAATGGCGGCTGTTTATGCCCTTTGAGCTGTACGAACTTTCCTTTATCTTTTTTCCCTCAAATTTTCTTATGTTCGCCGGTTTGAGTCCCTTTATCCTGTATATGAGCCTGATGCAGGCAAAGAGCGACGAGATGAGTGCAAGTCCGTATGATACGAGATAGATAAGTATATTCTGTGAGAGATGCCTGCTGTGTACAGCCGATGATGTGATAAGCGATATCAGTTTGTCGGCAATGATATGATTCAGGACATTTCCTGACAGTACGCCTATGATAAATCCTATGTCAGTCAGAATGAAAGCTTCTGTGAGTATCATGCTGCTGAGCTGCTGATTGTTCAGTCCGATGCACCTCATCGTGCTTATATTATCAAGTTTGCCAAGAAGATTTGAATTCAGGGTGTTGTATACGAATATCACCATACATACGGCAATTATGACCGACAGAAGCGAGATACCGTCGGCAAGTCCGGAATAGAATCCCTTTTCTTCGTATACCTCCGATTTGTGTTCGTTATTTATGATATTGTCCTTGAAGAAAGTCTTTGCCTGCGGGGAATCCTTTTCAAAAAGGATATCCCTTATCTTCATTTCAGCATCGACTGACTTGTCAACGCTGAAATTTCCCTCCTCTGCCTCATATGCGACTGCATTCGAGAGATAGTCGTACACGACGCCGCTCTCTGATATGAGCGATGCAGCACCGTGCAGGCTGGTGAAGAAAAACGTTCCTTCATCAACTACATCTCTGATAACACCGCTTATCACAAAGTCGGAAGTTTTATTCACAGCTTCGGGAGACTCTGAAAAAGCATATTCAATACTGAGAGATAATTTATCACCTGTACGGAGGCCGCCTTTCTCCTTTGCGTAGCTCTCCTCAATGAGTATCTCATTATCGGCTGACGGCATCTTTCCTTCTATGAAGGAAGTGTCCTTAAAGTAAGCTATATCGCCGCCTATACCAACGACTTTGTAGCCTTCAAGTTCATTCTCATATACAGTTCCAACCCAGATAGTTGACATTGACTTCTGATGCGGATAGAGCGGAGCTTTGTCAAGTTTCTCCTGGAGCCTGATGACATCTTCGGAACTGATGTTGTATACCGTGAAATCACGGTGCATACCGGAAGAAGCCATTTCCTTGAATCTGTCCTTGATGCAGCCGCTTATCTGTATCAGACTGAACATGAGCATTACAGAAAAAGCTATACCGGAAACAGCTCTGATACTGCTTTTCAGATTGCTGGCTATATATCTCCATGTAAGTTTCAGCATGATTCGATGATCTCCCTTGCGTTATATTTCCGGATATCCGCCGTTCAAACCACCTTGTTGTTTTCAATGCGGTATATTCTGGAATCCGGTATTATGAAATTCTTGCTGTGAGTGATTATTATGACTATTTTATCCTTGATGTATTTTTCGAGATTTTTGCGGAGTTTTGTCTCTGTTGCCCTGTCAAGTCCGGCTGTGACTTCGTCTATGATGATAATGGGTTTGTTCTGATACAAGGCTCTTGCAAGACAGATACGGCTCTTTTGTCCGCCGGAGAAGTTCTTTCCGTTCTCTGCGATGACAGTCTGGTATTTGTCAGGCAGCCGGTCTATATCATCATAGATGCAGCAGCACCGGCATATATCATCGATCCTGCTGATATTTTCCGTATCACCGAGAGTGATGTTATTTCCGACAGTATCATTGAACAGTACGGAATTCTGTGTGACGAGCGATATCATTTCCATTTTGCTGTATGTATC
>CADBQF010000400.1 GCA_902796705.1 Ruminococcus flavefaciens | reverse complement strand
TCGGCTGCGTACTTCTTGCCAGCGTCGTCTGTTATCTTTATAGTAGTTTCTTCGCCTGTATTTCCGGTGAATGAAGCTGGTGTACCGCCGGGAGATGTTGTTGAACTATCAGTGAATGCTGCTGTAGCATCGTCGAACTTTGCTCCGGTGATGCCCTTATAGAGTTCAACATCTGTATCGGTGAGATGAACTGTAGATGTATCGGCATCGGGGGCTATGGTGAATGTGAAATCCACGTTCGGCACATTTGCATTCTTGTCTATAACAAGATATTTATTGAAAGAAAAAGTTGTATTTTCTGCACTTGCGTTTCCATATGCACTTGCTCCCATAGGGACTGCTGCCATTGAAAGTGCCATTGCTGCTGATGCGAGCATCGGTATAAAGCGTCTTTTTTTCATAATATGCACTCCTTTATATACCACGTCTTCTCATTACAAAAACTATTTTTCCTTTGATATCATCTTCGGATATCCCTCCTGCTGTGCGGCTGTCGGATATATCCGTTCTGTGGTCATTGAGTATGAATACGCAGTTTTCCGGGACTTTATACGGGTATGTTATATTTGAACCCTCCGGAGTCGTCGGATAGATCACATCTTCAAAAACTCCGCTGCCGTTCACTGTGATATAATCATTGAATATACCCACTTCGTCACCGCCGGCTGCTATAACTCTTCCGAATCTTATTTTGTCACCGTATTTATATGCAACAGCATCGCCCTGTTCAAGACTGCCGAGCTTATATGTGATACACAGGTCGCCGTCCTTTATCATAGGATATGAGGAATTGTCGTGGCAGACATACACTCCGGCTACCCATATCAGCAATGCAGCTATGACCGCTGCTGTCACACCTATCTTTATAAAGAAAGCTCTTGCGTAATCAAAAGCTGTCTTTTTTTTCTTCTTCTTTTTTCCGGAAGAAGCTTCCGGTGAAGCCGGATTTTCATTATTATCCGCCATTGCATCACGCCTTTCCGGTAGATGTTATAACTTCTGACCAAAGACATAGTATCTTATGCTAATCATATCACATTTTCGGAGTAAAGTCAATAACACTGTGATATTCAAGCAGACAGTTATGTAACGAATTTTACTGTAACTTTTTATTGAAAATGACGTATCAGCGTTATTATTACAGCCTGAAGATCAGTACCCGTCACACATCGGCTGTCTTTTTGATGAGTCCGCAGGCTTTGTAGCCGCCGAGTTCAACTGCACTTATCTCACATGGAACGTTCTTCTCCTTAGCAAGTTCGACGATATGTTCAAGCTCCTTTGAGCCGGCATATTTTTCGTTTATGAGGACTTTCCACGGGATACGGCGGAGGAGGACTCTCGTTGTCTCGCCTATTCCGGGTTTGATGAAGTTGATATTGTCCACATTGTAATGAGCGGCTATGCTGCGGACTATCTCCATGCCGGAAGTTCCGCTGCCGAGGTCGGGAAGCTCCATTCCATAGTCGAAATATTTCTCGGTGTAAGAAAGAAATTCTTCCGAAAGATCGTGGTCTTCAAGCTCCTTGTAGTATGCTGCTCCGTGGAAGTCGTTCTCCCCTATTATATCGCTACGCAGGAATGTCCTGCTGATAAGTCCGGTCACTATCGCATTCAGGCACGAGCTTGGTATGAGTATATCATCATGCGTTCCGCAAAGGTCGGTGAGATATGCCGGATCGGATACTACTGCAAGGCTCTTGTCTATCTCCGGGAAACCGGCAAGCTCCTTTTCAAGTTCACGGAATATCGCTCCCTTGCCTACCCAGCCGTCAAGGAACTGTATATCCTCCGGTCTGTGGCGGCTGAGGATATATTTTATCGCATTGCGGTCGATGCCACGGTCACGTATTATCGATACAGAATAGTGATGTATGCGGCATTTGTGACGCTTCTCGATGTATCGCTTGGCAAGTATGCCTATCGGGAGCCCGGCTCTGGCAAGTGATACGATAACGGTATTTTCGCCCTTTTTGCGGTAGATCTTCTCTGCCATCACCGCTGTTGCTTCTGCTGTTGCCTGTGAATAATTCTCCAGTGCGAAACGGTAGGCTTTCATATATTTTTCGCTCGGCTGATATTCAAGGGGGAGCATCTCGCAGTAGTGCGTTCCGCTCTGTATCTTCACTTCACGGACTTCTGCCGGGAGCGGCTCTACGAGTCCGGTTATATCTTTCAGGAGGATATCAACATCTTCCGGGCGGTAGGAACTTCTCATCATCTTGTCCACCTCGCTGTGATTATTTTTTTGCAGCCTGCGTCTCTGAGAGCGGCGGCAAGTTCGTATTCTCCGGAACTCTTTCCTGCTCCGGCATCGGTGACTATCACAGCCGTATCATAGTCGGAGAGATCGTATACGAATGTAGTTCTTCCTGTCTCGTACATACTGTTGATCTTATACCGGCTGTATAAGGGATATCCCTCGTCACGGCTGACCATTATGGGGCTTCGTGTAGTTGCATGGAAATATACTTCACTGCACTTGCGGCGGTCGGAGAGGAATTTTGCATACATCATCGCCGGGAACATGAATTCTTCCGTTCCGAGGACGAGTATCCGCTTTCCGTTTTCCTCCGATGAAGTCTCCTCATAAAGGCGGTCGGCAAGTTCCTGACAAGCTCTGACATATGCGTGCTTCTCCGTGAGATAGCGGAGATTCATGTATCCGCTGAGAGATACGCTCATATCGGCACTGTCCTGTGATGACTCGTCGTGAGGTTCACAGTAGGTGTATTTACTGATGACATCGGTGTTGTACTCAAACGGTATCTTCGCCGCATAGAGGCATTTTATCCCCTTTGCGGAAAGCTCGGAGATACGCTCGTCAGTCATGCTGTTGAGTATCGACACTATGCCGAACCTCAGCCTGAACCGGCGGAAATGCCTGCACAGCACATTGATCAGCTTGCATATCGTATTGCCTGTCGTGACTTCGTCCTCGGCAAAGATTATCCTGTCAGTGCTGCCTATGATGCTCTCAAAGCCGTTTATTATAAGGCTCTGTTCGGCGGCATGGCTGTGGGATTCCGTAAAATAGAGATATTCCGCATCGTCGTATTTTTCCCTTGTTGTATGTATGCAGTAACGCACATTCTCGGCATAGGCGGCGATGCCTGCTCCTATGGCGGTGGCTGTCTCGGCAAAGCCTATGACAAGCACTCTCTCGCCGGGATATTCGTTTTCTACCATTTCGGCAAGAGTGCGGAAAAGCTTCACGCTCTCGGACGGTCTGACGGGGATATGCTTTCCCTGGAGCGGATCTACATAGAGGTAGGGGCGGATCTTGTTGTTTTCACGTCCGGCAACTCTGACGAGCTGTTCAACTGAATATTTCTCTCCCATGTCACTGCACTCCGTATATCTCTGCAAGCATGAGAGTTCTCACTGCCCAGTTGTAATGAGTTTTTACTTCGTTCATACGCTCGCCGCCGAAGCTCTTTCCGACCTGAAGGCCTGTCTCGTCCCAGTTGAGGATAGTCTTCGCATCGGCGTAGTCCTTGCTCGAAACTTTCAGGGAATCGTTCACGACGCTTATCTGCTTGGGGTGGATAACGGTCTTTCCGATGAATCCGGCAAGGCGGTCGAGTTTGAGTTCGTGCTTGAGTCCGGTCTTCCACTCCTCGTTGTCGCTGGAGAAAAATTCCCACACAGGGCCGGATACTACATATTCACGGGAGAATACTGTGAGTATATCTCCGAAAAGCTGGCATATCGGAAGGATATCATATATAGTCTCGTCATAGTGGCGGCGTGCGGAAAATTCGTTGGAGAAATCATTTCCGCCTACCCTGATATTGAGGACGTATTCCTTTACCGAATCAACAGCGGCTTTTATTCCGCAGAGTGTTTCACGTCTTGAAGCGTAGTCTACTATATCACGGCTTTCAAGTATGGGCATCATGTATACCTTTTTTTCCGAGCGGCTGTTTATCTCAACAAGACGTGAATTATAATCTTCACAGTTGGTGAGCGTATATTTCGGGAAGATGAATCCTGTCACTATCCCGGCAAGTTCTCCGAGTGAATCGTATACCCTTGTAAGCTGCTCCGGAACTCTGACTCTTATGAATATCTTGGGGAGGTAGAAACTCTCCCTGTCGGCTGTGTATATCTCCCTGAGAGTTTCAAGGAGCTGATGCTCTGCCATTTCTACTGTATCATCAGCAATGGTATCTTCAAGGCAGAGTGCGAGCGAATATCTATTTCCGAATTTCCCGCTTATAACTGATCTTCCTATCTTTGTGTTCACAGCCGGACTGTAGAGCAAAGCTCCGATGCTGTATTTTAACTCATTCTCATTCACTTTCAAAAAAACCTCTCGTTCTTAATCTTTCCAATATGTCACATATCATGTCCGATATCTCGCCGCTGCCGAGAGCATAAACTTCTCTGCCGGAGATATCACCGAATATCCTGTCAGCCGCCAATGCCGCATCTGCCTGCATCAGCATGGGTATGTCAAATCCACTGTCACCTGCTGCCGCACATTTTTCCCTTCCGAAACGTGTGCGGTAGCGTTCTATCGCCCTGCCCTTGTTTATAGAGCAGGCAAGGCAGTACATCTTTCTTCCGTCGCATATAACGTCAGCTCCGGAAGTTATCTCACCGTCCTCACGGAGCGTCGCCGCAAGTTCCTCTACATTTTCGCATACAGCATAACAAAGATACGGTGCAGGGAAATATATGTGTGCCGGATCGGTCAGCTTTATGAGCTTTTCATATGAACGGCTCACGGAGGGTATCTCGTCACGGACAAGTTCCATTGTCTCCTCGTGCCACTGACTGTCTTCCTCACCGTTTATGAGAAGTTCTCCGCCGTAGCATATGATAGCTCTCTCTGCCGGAAGAGGTTTGCCTATCGAGAATATCCTGCTGTACTGTTCCTTTGTCCTCGCTGTGACGGGGACGACTTTCAGCCAGTCGGCTTCTTTAAGATAGGTGTACGCCTTTTTCGTCATGAAGCTCTGTTCACGTCCGTCAAGACGTTCAACGAGGACTTTATCCTCGCCTATATCTCTCCGGTGAGAATATATGAGCGTGCTGTCAAGGTCGGTAAATAATATCGCCATAAGATCTCCTTACCTGATAAGCGGTATCTCTACATATGATACACGCCTGTCACTTTTTTCGGTCTTCCACGGGATATCTTTTCCGAGCAGTTTGCTTACGGCTATATACGGGATATTTACTCCGCCGCCGAGACACGACATCTGCACTCCGCCGGACATTCTTGTGTTCACTTCAAGGAAATACGGCTTTCCTTTAAAGTATTTGAACTGTATATTGCACGGCATATCAAGTCCGAATTTGTCAAAGAAGTCACGGCAGGCGGTGAGTATCTCCTCATCGAAGAACATCTTCTCGACTCTTGATGCGTTTTTCAGTCTGGGGAGCATTATCACGCCCTGCGGTGTGCGGAGGCAGTCAACGCTCGCTTCCTCGTCCGGAAGATACGGCATCACCATGAGAGGCGAAAATTCTTCCCTCTCCGAAAGTGCGGCGAAAGCGTCGTCAAAATGTATCCTTGCCGCCGACATTCTGAAAAGTGCGGCATATCCCTTTCTGCTGTTGTCGATAAGACGGAAGCTCATTCCGCCCTCGTCCCTTACGAACTTGAAGCAGACCTGTCCGTATTCAGCTCCGAGCTTTTCGTATGCCTCCCTGAACTGCTGTGCGTTCGTGACGATGATATGTTCAGGCACTCTGCCTATGCCCATATCCCTGAAAAGTCCGTATGCCTTTGATTTGTCGTTAAGCAGAGATACCTTATCATAGTCATCGGCCATGACTTTTACCCCGGCTTCTTCAAAGCGTGACTTGTTCCTGCTTATCGGAAGCATACCTCTCCTCGGCATGAATACATCTATCTTGTG
>CADBQF010000399.1 GCA_902796705.1 Ruminococcus flavefaciens | reverse complement strand
GCGTCCCGTCAGGGGAAATTTTACGCTGAAAGTTTTAGGAAAGGGGTTTGGGGAAGAACCCTTTTTCAAAAGGGTTTTCCCCAATAAGAGACATATACGCCCTCATAAGCCCCGAACATACAGGGGGCGTTATTTTTCGCTGGCGGCTGAGAAGATGTCGGCTACTTCGCTGAGGGTTATATATGCGAGCGGATCTATATGCCTTGCGATGTCTTTCATTTTCATCACCTGAAAGCGGTTCACCACGAAGTACAGCACTTTGCAGTCGGCTCCGGAAAAGCCGCCCTTTGCGTTTATGAGTGTTATGCCGCAGCCGAATTCTTCCATTAATCTTCCGCATATCTCGTCCGGCTTAGTCGTCACGATCATAGCGGCTTTTGATCTTTGCAGGCCGTCAACGATATAGTCAACCGTTTTCAGAGCGGCTGCATATGTAACTATCGAATACAGCGGAAGTATCCAGCTTTTGATGACCATGCCGCATATCACATAGAGGACGACATTATATATCATAACGAAGCTTCCGACGGAGAGTCCGAGCTTTTTTGAGAATATGACCGCCATGACCTCTATCCCGTCCATTGCACCTCCGAAGCGTATCGCAAGGCCGCTGCCTGTTCCGGATATGACTCCGCCGAACAACGCACACAAAAGCAGGTCTTTTTCAGCCAGCGGAGAAGCCGTACTCACATCGACCGGCAGAACATCGCTTATCAGCCACGACACGAACGAATAGACCGCCACTGTATAGATAGCGTACATAGTGAATACTCTCCCCTGCTTTTTAAGTCCGTACAGAAACAGCGGTATATTGAGCAGTATCAGGAATACCGAAAGCGAAAGGCTCTCCGGTGTCACCTGTGCGAGCAGCATCGATGTGCCTGATATGCCGCTGTCGTAAAGCTTCACCGGCATGAGAAACAGCGAGATGCCGAAAGCGTTGACTATCCCGGCGAGTGTCAGCATTATTATATTTACAGGTCTTATGCCCTTGAAAAAATCTTTTATTTTTGCCATTGTACCTCCTTTTTACTGCAATTCCGAAAGCATATCGAACGCTGTGAAGTTCTCCTTCTCATCGGCGTATCTGATGAGTTCACCGAGGGAAGCTTTCGTTATCCTGACATGGGGAAGAAGCTTTCCGAGAATATCATGTTCTTCTGAATCAATAAAGAGCTTGACGGTCTTTTTGATATTCCTGCTGATATAAGCAAGGGCATCTTCATTTCCCGTGCCGAGGTAGAGCTCAGTGATAAGGCGGAATTTTGTCTTTCCCTCGAATTTCATTGAAAAGTCACGCTCCACGAGCATTTTAACGGCATTGTTAAGGAGCTTGTTCTCCGCCTTGCTGTACTTATCGACGCAGGAAAGGTCGATATCAGCCGTCTTTCCGCCGCAGGTGAGAGTCAGCGAATTGAGCGACCGGCATTCCTGGAAAGTATTGTTCCCGATAGTATCCACTTTCTCCGGGATATTTATGCCACGCAGGGTGGTGCATTTTTTAAATGCTTCACAGCCGATGACACTTACATTTTCCGGGATAGTGATATTCCGCAGACCGGTGCAGCCTCCAAAGGCATTTCTTCCTATCTCCGTGAGTGACTCCGGGAGTTTAACTTCATTCAGCATCTTGCATGACCAGAACGTAAATCCGGATATCGATGTTATCCCCTCCGGAACGGTGATGCTCTTCAGCGACCAGCAGCAATGAAAAGCTGCCCAGCCGATATGCTGAACGCTTGACGGTATATTTATCTTTTCCAGCTCCATTCGTGAATTGAAAGCATCGTCCCCGACAGAGAGCAGTCCATCCGGCAGAACTATCTCTTTTATACTGTCCGTCATAGAAGACACCGACTGGAAGGCTTTATTCCCGATAGCCTTCACTCCGTCCGGAACGATAACTTTTTTCTCACACGTACCGGTATATTCCACCAGCACGCCGTTTTGTATATTAAAACTCATAGTTATCACCTGTATTTTTATTAAAAATGGGGGACACAGATATTTATATCAGTGTCCCCGTAATATCAGCCTTTGATCTTGTCAGCCAGACCGCCGAGTTTATCAGTGATCCCGTCGAGCTTTACCTTGCCCTTAATGCCCTCAACGATCTTCTTTACCTGATCGTCCGGAAGGTCAACGCCGACAACGCCTTCTACAGCTTTTACAGGATCATTCTTGAATTTC
>CADBQF010000398.1 GCA_902796705.1 Ruminococcus flavefaciens | reverse complement strand
TCAGTAAGTCCAGACCAGCCGCAAAGGTTCGCTTCGCTTCCTTTGCTACCTTGTTAGGGGACTCTGTCCCCTCATGCACCCCTGCAAAAGGGACATTGTCCCTCTTGACTCCCGTTATGACGGCTTCGCCGTTTTTTATTTTCTTTTTTCTTTTATTCTTCGTGCCTGCATATCCTGAACTTTCTCCCCTCTGTCTCTATCATTCCCTCCCTTTTCATTCTTGCGATCTCCCTCTGCAATGCACTCCTGTTCACGCAGAGATAATCCGAAAGTGCTGTCACCGAGAACGGCAATTCCGGCACTCTGTCAGCCGGTGTCCTGTCAGCCGTTATCTGCAAAAAACTCATCAATTTATCAGCTATGCTCCTCTGGCTGAGAACTTCTATCCGCTCGCTCAGCGAAATAGCTTTCTCCGACATCAGTGCAAGAAGATTCTCCACCACACGGGAATGACATGAACACGCATTCTCACAGCGTTTCGTAAGCTCTGAATTCCGGAAGAACAGCACCTCACATTCCGCCGATGCCTCGACTCTTATGCTGTTCCTGTAAGAACCGGTAAACATGAAAAATTCCCCGAATATCCCCTGTTCTCCAAGAACTTCGATGATCGTGCGGACTCCGTTCACGTCATATCTGACCATGTTGGCAGAGCCGCTGAGGATAACTCCGATCTTGTCGCTTATCTCCGAAAAATCCGCAATTATCGAGCCGGCAGGGAATTTTTTCACCGACGAATCGAAACATTCGAGCATTCGCAGGCAGTCGCCGTTATCTGTTCCCTGAAACAGGATATTTTCTTCTGGAAGCATGAAATCATCTCCGTAAAGTTGCATTTGCAACAGATTTATTTATGCTTATATGATACAATATATTTATACTAAAGTCAAGCACTTCAAGGAGGTTTTTTTATGAATATAAATGTTATCGGTGAACAGATATCACAGCAGGAGATAGATGCCTATATCGCCCACGGAAAAAAGAAATATCCCGGCAGACATATCACTGCCATGACCGTTAAAACGGACGGCGATTTCGTTGACCTGAAATATGAATTCGAGGACGTGCCGTTCGACCGCATAAGACGTATCACAGGCTATCTCGTCGGCACGCTCGACCGCTTCAATAACGGAAAAAGAGCCGAGGAACACGACCGTGTAAAACATTCGATATGACAAGTTAAGGCTGGTACCTGTATCAAATGCTGCTGCCGTGGTTCTTATCCTGCTCTGATTTGACATATGATACATTGTGTGATATAATTGTATGATAAAAAGTCAAAGAGAGGATATTCCAATGGAAACGATAGAAATCATCAAATCTGCCGTTCTCGGTGTCGTCGAAGGCATCACAGAATGGCTCCCGGTCAGCAGTACCGGTCATCTGATACTCGTAAACGAATTTCTCAACCTGAAAGTAAGCGACGACGAGACAGCCAATGCCGCATTCATCGAAATGTTCGATGTCGTGATACAGCTCGGTGCGATACTCGCTGTTGTGCTTATCTTCTGGAAAAAACTCTGGCCTTTCGGAAAAAAGAACAACGCCCGTCCGCTCTCGCAAAACGGCATCGGAAGTTTCGTCAAAACAGACATTTTCTCGATGTGGTTCAAGGTCATCGCAGCCTGCATACCGGCGGCTGTCGTCGGACTTGTGCTTGATGACTGGATAGACGAACATCTGTATAATCCGTGGGTAGTCGCATCGGCACTTATCATATTCGGTATCGCTTTCCTCGTTGTGGAGGAATGGAACAGGGGCAGAAAGCCGAAAGTCGATCACATCGACAAGCTGACATACAAAGCCGCTCTCATAATCGGTTCGTTCCAGCTACTTGCCGCACTTTTCCCCGGAACATCACGTTCTGGAGCTACGATAGTCGGTGCATTGCTGATAGGCATATCACGAACTGTAGCCGCTGAATTCACTTTCTACCTTGCGATACCGGTAATGTTCGGTGCGAGCCTGCTGAAAATACTTAAATATGACGGTTCTTTCGACAACGGACAGATCGCTGTCCTCGGAACGGGAATGATCGTTGCATTCGTCGTTTCGCTGTTTGTAATAAAGTTCCTCATGGGATACATCAAGAAGCACGACTTCAAGGCATTCGGCTGGTACAGGATAGTCCTCGGTGCATTTGTTATCGGCTATTTTGCGTTTATCAAGCAATAAAGGAAAATAGAGTTAAAACATTTTGTCTGCTAACTTCTTGCTTTAGCATGAAAGGTGGGAAATTATGAGTAGTGTAACAAAAAGGATAACAAAGATTAAACAACCAAGAGGCGGATTCATTAAGCCTTCTGATTTTGAAATAATTGATATGAATGACGGAGAGGTTCTCAATGAAGAAGAAAACATTCACGGCTCTTTAGTGGGATTAGCTGTTGATTATTTGACAAGATATAATATGGGAACAAAAATTACAGATGCTTTTAAAATACCTTTAAAAGGTGCAGAACGTGCGGAGCTTATGGGGAAAAGCGATTTTGTCAAAACAGCTAAGAGATTGATTAAAAAAATCAAAGGTATTGATGATGTTTCAATTGTTAATGCGTGTAAACTTGTTACTTTTGATGCTTGGTTTAGAAACCCATTCGGTGCAGCAGTAGCCAAAAGCTATGATGAAATTGAACCTGATAAAGCTACGATTCAAAATATTCATACTTTAGTAAAAAGAAGCATGACATTTTTTGAAAAATATGGACCTATTACATATGACGGTTTCACGTTTGAACCTCCAAACTCAGATTCATCAGTAATAGAACAATGGATAAAAAATCGTGAAGGAACATATGGCGGGTATACCTTAGCTGTTGACAGCGGCGACGGGGATTTTCTCACAAAGGATACCTTGTGGGATTTTAAGGTATCTAAATCAAAACCAACAAGTAAAAACACATTGCAAATACTTATGTATTGGATAATGGGACAGCATTCAGGTCAAGATAAATATAAAGAAATAACAAAGATCGGGATTTTTAACCCACGGTTAAATCTGGTATATTTACTGGATATTGCTAAGATTCCCGAAAGTGTTATTAAGGCAGTAGAAAAAGACGTAATTTGTTATGATTGATTAATAAAATAAATTCCAAAGTGAAACACCAAGGTTGGTGTTACTTACAAAGATTACTTTATTGTAATATATGATCATGAATTTTTTCGGGGAACTCCGGCAAAGAGTTCCCCGTTTTTTTAGAACATGGACAGGTTCTTATATTCACCTGAGTCACCCGGACTCCCCCGGCTGTCACCCGATGCAAACGGCTATATATTGCTGAATTCCTGCTCTTGGGTGACTCAGGTGACAGAAAATCGAATTTCTTTTTTATATAATATATGTATTTCTATTATATGATACCCTTCTCAAAGAAATATTGTACTTTCATTTTCTGCCAGAAGAATTCAGAAAACAGTCACCTGAGTCACCCAACAGGATTTAAACGGCTATAAATAGCCAAAAAATCCGGGTGATAGTTTCAAAAAAACAGTCACCCGGCTGTCACCCAGAGTCACCCAGAACGATAAGGGGGTATGGGGGCGAGCTGAGCCAGCTCGGACTGAGCGAAGGAAGACTCCGCCGTCTGTAAAGACTAACAACGGACAAAGCGGTTCCGTTGTGTACCGAACGAAGTGAGGATTTCACAACGCACACTCCGTGCGAGC
>CADBQF010000397.1 GCA_902796705.1 Ruminococcus flavefaciens | reverse complement strand
CATGTAAGGCGACCAGTTGTTATAGATCTGGAAACGTCCCATTTTAACACGTCTGTCCTGAACATATACCCAGCAGTCAGGCACGATGTTGCCGACTGTTCTCATATTTGTGAGGTTCTTGAGGTTGAGCTTCGGAACAAGTACACCGAGAGTCATATAGTCACGGTAAGGAAGTCCGGCAGCTATCCTTGCAGCCTCCTCCGGAACGTCGTTCATACCGGCTACGAGATCCTTTACAGGCATTGAGGAGATGATGTAGTCGCCGTTCAGTTCAACTTCTGCACCGTCCTTGATGTATGTAACGCCTGTGAGGATATTCTCCTCGTTCTTGTGGATCTTTTTAACGCCTGCGTTCATTATGATCTTGCCGCCGAGTTTCTTTACCTCGTCAGCAGTAACTTCCCAAAGCTGACCGGGGCCGAGCTTAGGATACTTGAATTCCTCGATAAGAGAAGTATTCACCTTGCGGTTCTTTACATTGAAGAGCTTTCCGAAGAAGTCCTTGATGATGCCTACGATAGACAGTCCCTTTGTACGCTGAGCTCCCCATGAAGCATCGATCTCGCTCGGATGTCTGCCCCAGAGGTTCTCTGTGTAGTACTCAAAGAACATTGAGTAGAGTTCCTTGCCGAAGCAGTTGATGTAGAAGTTTTCGAGGTTGTTCTCAGGACGCTTGTGGATAACGGCAGCGAGGTAGCTGAAGCCTACCTTCATTGTTGTGAAGAATCCGAAGTTCTTGATAGTCTCCGGCTTCAGTGATACAGGGTAGTCATAGAACTTGGAGTTGAAGAGAATACGTGAGACTCTGCGTCTTTTGAGCATTACCCTGTCCTCTTTCTCCGGATCGGGGCCGCCCTTCATGAGTTTAACTTTTCTGCGGAGGAGGATATCGTCATATGACGGTCTTCCCTGCATCGGGAGCATATTGCTCCACCAGTCGTTTACGTTCTGCATCTTTGAGAAGAAACGGTGGCCGCCCATATCCATTCTGTTGCCCTTGTAGTTTACAGTTTTTGAGATACCGCCTATAGCGTCTGTTTCTTCGAGTACGGTAACGTCATATTCTCCTGAACCGTCTTTCAGAAGCTCATAGGCTGCTGTAAGTCCGGCAGGGCCTGCACCGATGATTATAACTTTTTTCATGTTGATTATTCCTTTCTGTATTACCGCCAGAATATGATAAGATCTTCGAGAGCATCATACACGAGAGGATTCGTTCTTGCGAAATGGCAGTCTCTTTCCTCTGCTGCGAGCAGCCATCCGAATACGAATGTAGCTGCCAGAGCTACTCCCGTCACGATGTAGCGGTATTTATGTTTTTTAGGATCTGCATTGATACGGAACAGAATGAGAAGTGAACCGAATACGAACAGCGGCATTATATCAACGACATATCTGCGGATAACACCTCCGAGGCAGTAGTCCTGCCAGCCGATGAACAACGCCATTATGAAGCAGAGTGCGATGACCGCTTTTCTCTGGAGGGCTGTTATGCCGTGAGAGAACCTTCTGCCCTTTTTCTGTGAGAATCCGACTGGGAGCATCACTGTTCCGAGAAGTACCAGCGGGAAGCTCAACGCACCTACTGCATCTGCGATATATGCGTATGAACCGTAGTTTCCGAGATAGTAGAACTGAGGTTCAAAGAACGGGAAAGTGCATCTCGGTCTCGGATACTGGAATATGTAGTGATACAGCATCGGCATGAAGCCGGCAGCGTGTATCTTGTTTGCGTGGATATCACTTACTGTGAGCTGATACGATGCACCGAAGTCAAACGGTGAACCGAATCTTGCATTGTTGTACCACATAAGTCCGATACCGCCGATCATCATGGGAACTACAAAGCAGGCTGCCTGTCCGATGCGGTAAGCAAGCTTCTGCTTCTTATTGAAGAGTATTCCGAGGAAGAGCGGTATAAGGAGTGCTGCTCCAAGTGCCATGCCCGGACGTGAGCCGACTGCCAGTGCCATAGATACACCGCCGAAGAAGAGCTTTATCATTCTCGGTATCGGCTTTTTCGTGCTGCACGCTCTCATTCCGAGCCACAGCGTGAGCGACAGGAAGCACATTCCCGCTGCAAGAGGCAGATAATACATCGACGCAAGATTAAGCACATAGTAGACACCGAGACTCGCCGCCGCCGCAGGCATCGAAGCCAGCACGAGCAGCAGGTTCGCTTTCGGGGCTATCAGCCTTACGCCCTCTATTATCACCTGACAGAAGAAGAATATCGCCAGCACCGTGAAGAACACGACTGACTGCTGCAATGTCGGCAGATGACCTGTTATCCAGTATGTCGGGAAGTAGAACGTGAGTACAGGTGCTATGCCGAAGTAGCAGTAGTATTTGTGGTCATAGTAAGCATAGTCCCAGAGGTAGAATGTGTTCGACTCTGTTCTCTGAGTCCATTCGTAAACATTTTCTATGTCGAGGAGTCCGTCTTCCGCTTTGAAATCGAGGTAGACCTGTTTTTTCTTCAGGGCATCGAAAGTCATTGCGAAAGGATCTGCCGTGAAGTGTGTGGCATCGCCCTCATACTTGACCATTTCCTGCTTCGGTTCAAGGAAAAGCACCGCACTCATGGCACAAACCATAGCCATAAGTTCCGCAAGCAGAAGATGTGAACGCTTCCTGAAGCTGAACTTCACCCTGTAAAGCTGGAGTTCCTTTACGGCAGCAAGGAGAACACCGACTGCCAGAAGCACAAAGAACCTGATAGCTGAGAACTCAAACGGCAATGCACTTACCGCACGTATGCTCTTTATCGTTATCGGAGAAGTGACCTGCTCGATGCTGAGTCTGAGCGATCTTATCTTTCCGTAAGGTTCTATCGCAAAAGTGAGCGGTCTGCCGTAGCCCATGTTGAATTTCTGCTGGGTTATCTCGTATGTACGTGCAAAGTTGTCGTCCTGCATAGAAAGCACTGCAAAGAACGAACGGCTCGATTCCCTCCGCTTCTGAACGGTATCGACTATGATGCCCTTTGTACCTTCCGGGACTTCATTGAGGAATATCCTTGTATCTCCGCTTATCGAAACGGAACTG
>CADBQF010000396.1 GCA_902796705.1 Ruminococcus flavefaciens | reverse complement strand
TTCTAAAAAATCATGCTCTGCACAGAATGTCAGCGGAGTCCCGAAATACTCAAACTTCTGATTCAGTGCAGTTTTTGACGCTTTTGCTGCACGTTCAAGAATAGCCGGGCGATCATCAACATAACAGGCATACACAAGTGTCTTCCTGAACTTCTCCGCTTTGGCAAGTGATACGGCAAATTTCGATTTCCACTCTTCGCTCTGCGGCTCTAAACCAAATTCAATGCGGAGAATGACCTCATCCAGGCAATCTGCATACACCCATGAATTGTACAGTTTCTGATCGAACTCACGCATTTCTGCCAGCTTACCGTTTACATAATGATATGCACGAAGAGCCTTGTCATTCTCCATCATCCATTCAAAATATTCCTCCCATTCCTTATAAAGCGAACGTCCCTGACCTGAATTGAAAGTTTCGTCACGGCTGCTTACATATTCATTTCCGATAACATGATACAATGTCATATCAATGCACATATTTGTATTGAAGATGAGTACATAGTCATCATATTTCAGCCTTTTTATGATCTCCTGCGGCCACTCACGGTCTGTATCTCTCGGATAAGACGCACCGTTTCTTATCCAATCAATATAGGAGACAAGATCAGGCGGAATTTCATCAGCAAAACGTATCTTGTCAACAAGCTCCGGATATGCCTTGAGCATTTTCTCCAGATCTTTACGCAGTTCTGTATCTGCCTGCGGACACGCAGCAAATTCGATCTCTTTCAATCCTTCACAGCCGTAAAATGAGTTATGACTGATCTTTTTCACGTTTGCAGGGATCCTGATAAATTGAATAGCAGTTCCACGAAAGACCTCGCCGCATAACTCTTCCAGCGATTCGGGCAGTGTTATCTCCGTCAGTGCAGAACATTCCTTGAAGACAAGACCTTGCAATTTCTTCACGCCCTCTGAGATCATTACCTGAGAGAGATTTGTACAACCTTCAAACATAGTATTCGGAACTGTATCCCACGATCCGGGTATCTGCACAGAAGCAAGTCCAGTGCATTGGCAGAATGCCTTGCTGAGTACCTGCATATTGTTTTCGGGTAATTTTATATTCTTCAGAGAAGTACATTTACCAAACGCATATGAACCGATACGCACCACTCCGTCCGGTATGATGCAGGTTTCAAGTGAAGAACAATTCCAGAATGCCTGATCCCCGATCTCTGTCAGGCTTTCCGGGAAAGTGATCTTTACGATCTTTGAACACGCCTTGAATGCTGACTCTGCAATTTTCGTCACGCCTTCCGGAATGACAACTTCTTTTTCACCTCTGTCAGGCTTGCATTTTTTCAATACAGAACCTTCAATTTCAAACTGAGCCATGATATCCCTCCGCTGTTTCAGAATTATTGCTGACTTGCCGTTAGTATGATACAATTATAGCACATATCCTCACAAAATACAAGCGGTATATATACGTCCGGTCAGAATTCAATATCAGCTATAGTGCTTCCTGTCCGGATCGAAGTAATGCTCTGATATTTAATTGATGTGTATGAAAATCCATTGCCGCAATGGATTTACAATACATCTGAAAAATGATATAATAAGGAAGAATACAGTGCATAAAATGCCTGTAAATTATATGGATAACTTTCCAAAGCGAGGTAACAGCTATGCAGTCATACAGAATAACTGCCGATGAAGCCCTGAAAAGGCTCATCACCGGCAATCAGAGATTTATTGAAGCAAACGAACTCCGCACCGATGTCTCGCCTGAGAACCTGCTCAGGTTCAGCCGCAGCGGTCAGCAGCCATATGCGATTATCATTACGTGCTCCGATTCCAGAGTAGTTCCTGAGCTGATATTTTCAGCCGGGATCGGCGACCTTTTTGTTATCAGAGTTGCCGGGAACGTTATCGATTCCCACCAGCTCGGCAGTATCGAGTACGCCGCAGAGCATCTCGGCACGGGACTTATCGTCGTCCTCGGTCACGACCATTGCGGTGCTGTTGATGCCGCCATGAACCACGAGCCGGACGGCTACATCAAATACATTACTGACGAGATCGTGAAGGCCATCGGTGATGAGAAGGACGAGGTGAAAGCCTGCTGTCTCAACGTAAAACACAGTTGTCAGATCATCGAACACAGCCTTCAGATACAGAAAGACGAGGCGGAATACGGACTGAAAGTGCTGGGAGCGATCTACCGCCTGGAAAGCGGAGAGGTGGAATTCCTGTGATCCCAGATGAAACCATGCGGGCAATGACCGCAGAGGCATACAAAGTAAATGAAAAATATCGCATGAAGAAATGCAGTTTCAACAAACTAAAAGGAGCATTTCATGAGTAAAACTGTAAAAATACTGTTAGCTGTTTTTATATTATTTATTGGAGTTTTTTTATTTGTCTTTTTCTTCTTTTGGGGCAGTAAAACAATATCTTGTAACAGGAACCTTACCAATGAAGAAAAACAAAAAATATGTGTCATCTGTAATATCAATGTTTCAGATGCTGAGTGTATAAAAAGTATTAAATTAATGGAGCAATCTGCATCAAGATTTTATTTGATCGAGATCTCAGACAATGATTTCTCAGATAATAACAAAAGCATTGATCTGCAAAAGCTTGACACTTCTTTTTCGTTTTTCCCAGCTTCAAAATATTTACCCAAGCAGGATAAGATCACATATTATAAAAACGGCGAAAAAATCTATATAAGCACCTATATTTCAGAAACACCGGAGTTACACGCTTTTCTTCGTTTATGATAACAGGAGCTTGTGATCCTGAAAGGACAAACAGGAAAACTCCCCGGAAAACGGGGAGTTTTCTATATATGCAGAGTAATGCACTCATCTATCAATCGAGACACGACAGACTGATATCCTCAAAGTGATATGTGCCTGAACGCAGTCCGGTACAGATTATCAGGCTTGCATCAGTACAATCCTCCGGCATAGTGAAGGTGAAAGAATGTGTCTGAGGTGCGGCAGATGAAGTATAGATCATGTGCTGATAGGTGTTGAATTTATCCGTTGTTCCCTGCAATCCTATACTGAACGGCAGTGAGCCGGCATCTGCGGAAAGTGCGAACCGTATCTGATATGTCTTTCCTGCTTTTAATGAAAGTCCAGGATAATACGATTGTATCTGCCATATCTTCGGAGCTGTTTCTGATGTTATGATCGTAATATCATCAGCGGAATCGGCTTTCATCTCAAAGCTCACGCCAAGATCATTCTTGCTCCAGAGGCTCTTATCTGTAATAAGTTCGACAGCGGCGGCAGTATCCACAAGCTGTGTTTTCATCATAACAAGGTCGAATACATCGAGCCTGCCGTCCCTGCAAAGATCT
>CADBQF010000395.1 GCA_902796705.1 Ruminococcus flavefaciens | reverse complement strand
CATGAATACAGCATCAATTTCAAGGACACAGAGTATTACCGTATTTACAACGGTCTTATCAATAACGAGGAACTCCTTCAGTGTGCAAGAGAGACCGGCTACAGGATAATCTACCTCGTTCACCCGATACTCAGTCCGCAGAAAGGCGATTTCACTGCTCCTGATGAAGTAACGATAATCGCAGGAGCTGATGACGATGTCAGCTACGAAAGGATGATGTGCGAGTCAAGTCTTATGCTTACAGACCACAGCGGTATCCAGTTCGATTTTGCGTATATGAGAAAACCGCTCGTGTACTACCACCCGGATTCACTTCCGCCGCAGTATGATGCCGGCGGCATGGATTACGAGACACAGGCTTTCGGTCCTGTTTGCAGGAACGAGAAGGAAGTCGTAAGAGAACTGTGCAAAGCTATGCGTCGTCAGTGCGAAATGGAGCCTGAATACAGGGCCCGTGCTGATAAGTTCTTCGCTTTCGACGATCATAACAACTGTAAGCGTATATATGAGGCTGTTCAGAAGAAAATAGGAAAGAAGGGTAAATGATGTCTTTACTGCAAGAAAAAGAAGTTGCCGGCAATGATAATGCTGCTTATGCGAACAGACCGTTCAGTGAGTACAGCTTCATCTGTGCCGGAAACGAGACAGCCGAAGAGCTTGTAAAGATTGAATCTACCTGCAATGAAGAATTGCCCGGAAAAAGACTTTTCTTTGACCTCGGAAGACTCAGCTCCGCCGAAGTCGGAGGATTCGACAAATTCCTTGAGCAGAACAAAGCCGACCGCATCATCATAGAACTCGGAAGATGTGTGTCCGGCATGGATAAGGCAGAGGCTTCGCCGCTCGTGAAGCAGCTTGCCGTGACAGTATCAAAGCACTTCGGGAGCGGAGAGATCATTCTTGTGAAACTCAGCGATCCTGAATTCATAAGGGTAGGAAGACACCTTCGTGTCAATGAAGGCCCTCTCATAAAAAAGGAAGATGCAGAGCTTCGCAGCTCTATGGAAGTGTACTTTACCGAACTTACGGGCTGTAGTGTTACAGATATAACAAAGTTTTACTTCTACAGCAAAAGGACAGGATACCGCCTGTCAGACGGCCATTACGAACCGGAATGCCATGAGGATATCTGGAGATGCGTCGGTCTGATATGCAGCGGAAGATACCGTGACGATATCCGCCCGGATATCAGGCTCACAGTGAGCAGGTTCCTGCGGTATAAGCCGGGACTCCAGGTAAAGCCGTATGCTTTTTTCCTTGATAAGGAATGGCTGCCGGATCATCTTATGGTGTCTTCAACGGCGAAATTTGCTGAGAAGTACAGGGAAGAGTTCATACAGCTTGAAAAGCTTGACTGGCGTTCACGCAAAAGTGCATTGAAAAGACTCGATGACCTCACGCTCAGCGATGAGTTCAGGGAGATCGTGAAGGCTTTCAGCCATGCGGCAGATGAGGAGTACGATGTACCCGGCGTAAGGTATGACCTGATGCTGAAAAATGCCGCCGTTCCCGCACCGATGCTCGATATGATCCGCACTTTGTCGGAAGAGAAGTTCAGGGTAATGAAAGTGCAGATCAACCAGTACAATGCCGGTGTCTACTACGCACGCCTCAGAGGTCTGCCGGAAGAAGACTTCATCGGCGATGATACTGTCGTAAGACCGACAGTCGTGGATATCTTCGGTTCATGCTGGTGCAGGACGTGCTTCAACATTGTCAATAATGACTTTGCTGTGAATAATTACTGGTTCCACGTTCCTCCTGTACAGAAGAGAAATCCGAAAGTAAAATACGATCCCGACCTCCTTGCAGGGAAACTGCAGTGGACAGACAGGCTCGTAAAGAAACAGTTCGATCATATGATCGAGAAAGAGATAAAGGAATCAGACGGTGAATGGCTCATACTCGATCTGTTCTCGTTCATAGGGCCTTATGAGTATCTCTATGAGAACTGTATCTACGGTGACTTCAAGGGTACTGTGAGCAGACAGCTCGGTGCTGAAAAAGTCCTTATATATAAACTGATGACTCTCGACGATCAGAAGAGCGAGCTGTGGAAAGCTTACAACAGCTTCCTCGACCTGATAAAGAAAAAGTACGGCGACAATATAATCATCGTAAATGCCGAGAGAAACTGCCACTGGCTCGGTGACAACGGAGTCATCTACTCCACATCAGTCGATTATACCCAGCAGAACAAATATATGCTCTATATGCTGAAATACACGCAGAGAAAGCTCAACTGCTACTCCATAAACATAGCAGAGGGCTTCATCACTGACGACAAGGGGATAATGGCACGCTCTCCGTCACATACCAGCGACAGATGCTATTATCAGGTCCATGCGTGGATAAGAAGGATCGTCAATACACGCCCCGTAAAGAAGAATTACGGAAATTACAACGGCGAACTCTGGCTCAAGAACCTTCTCAGCCTGGCGAGGAGAAATCCTCCGGAGCTTATAAGAGCCGCCATAAAGCTCAGTCCGGTAGACGAGCGTATATTGAACATGGGATACTCCAATATGCTGAAATACTGGAAGATACTCGCAAAGATGTACCGCTTTGAACTGCGTGATATGAACAGGATACTCAATGAATTCGACTTTGAAGGAAATGATGAACTCAAAGAATTGTTCAGATCGGTCATGGATAAGAGCATCGTGCCTGATCCAGGTAAAGCTAAACCGGATTATCCGGTCTATAAGATAAATGCAAACAATTAATTTTTAAAAGAGGAGAAAGATTTAATGAATGCAGCATTGATTTTTGCCGGAGGTGTAGGGAGCCGGATGAAATCAGATAATCTTCCTAAACAGTTTATGGAGATCGACGGAAAGCCGATCATCATCTACACAATCGAACACTTCGAGCATCACGAGGACATCGACATGATCTGCGTCGTGTGCCTGGAGGACTGGATACCGAATCTCAAGGAATATCTCGAAAAGTTCGGCATCAAAAAGGTAAAGTGCATCGTTCCCGGCGGACTTGACGGTCAGCATTCGATAAGAAACGGACTCTATGCTCTCAGAGAACAGATGCCGGACGACGAGGAGACTATCGTTCTTATCCACGACGGCGTTCGCCCTCTCATCAACGCCCAGCTCATCACAGACAATATCGAGTGTGTGAAGAAGCACGGAAACGCTGTAACAGTCGTTCCTTTCGTTGAGACAGTAGCTAATATCAATGAGGACGGTGAGATCATCGAAGTCCAGAACAGATCACTTTGCAGGATCGCAAGAGCTCCTCAGAGCTTCTATCTGCTCGATATCATAGCTGCACATGAAAAAGGTCTGCGTGAGGGCGTGGTATCAACTATGGTCGATTCTGCATCGCTCATGATACACTACGGTTTCACTCTCCACACTGTGGACGGCCCTGTTGAAAATATCAAGATCACAAATCCCTGTGATATCGCAATTTGTACCGAACTTCTCCGTTCAATGAAGTATAAAAAAGGGGAGGCATGATCCTATGACCAATGCTGAAACAAGAGATGCTGTACTTCAGGCTGACCTTGAAAAGATCTGCGGTTCGGATATCGGCTGGGAAAGACTTTCCGGAAAGACCGTACTCGTTACCGGTGCAACAGGTCTTATAGGAAGGGAAGTTATCCTCGCCCTTCTTGCAGCCAACAGGATACACGGGCTTGGCATAAAGATATGCGGCCTTGTGAGGTCGCCCGAAAAGGCACAGAGGATCTTCGGTGATCTTACAGAAAGACCTGAACTCATATTCGTGAAAGGCGATATCGTTCAGCCTGTGGAGACTGACGAGCATATCGACTTCATCATACACCTTGCGAGCCAGACAGCTTCAAAGGAACTCGTGACACACCCCGTAGAGGCTATAGACACAGCCATTGCCGGTACAAAGAATATCCTCGAACTCGCAAGGAAAAACAACTGTGAGGGCGTTGTATACGCTTCATCTATGGAAGCTTACGGAAACCCCGGTGCGTGCGATGAGAGAACGACCGAAGACAAACTCGGCTATATCGACAATCTCCGTGTAAGGAGCTGCTACCCGGAAGCTAAGCGAATGTGCGAGAATATGTGCGTCTGCTACGCTTCGGAATACGGCGTGAAGGTGAGCATCGCACGACTTGCACAGACATTCGGT
>CADBQF010000394.1 GCA_902796705.1 Ruminococcus flavefaciens | reverse complement strand
TGTAGCTACTAAAGCTAATGTTCTCTTAAGTGTGTTCATTAGATTTTTCCTCCTTAAATATGTATATTATATCTCCTTAATGATATAATATGTATGGGTGATTTTTACGGCTTCGCATCGGGGCATCGCCTATCCCGGCGAATGTCCTCACCGGATCTCCGCCATGATGTCTGCCGTATTGCTGCTGTTTCAAGCAGCGTCAAAGACGTTAGGTCTTATGTATTCATTCAAGCCTACTGAATACGGCGATATGCCGCATTGCCGGTTTACGCCGTCCGGGGGGAAGAAGTTTCCGCTTCGTCCGGTCCTGCCGGCATCCGACGTATATGTCTGTCAGCCTGAGTGCCGGTACAACACTTTGACCGCCTTTGCATACATTACGGACCAACTGCTTTTGTACTTAAAATATACCGTATTTTTTGTTCAAAGTCAATGCTTTGTATCGTTCTTTAATATTTTTCGGTCATGTTGTACATTTTCAACACTAAATTTTCGTTAATAATCACATAATTCAGAACAGCAATTTCAAAAAGTTACAAAACGGTAAAAGGCATTTTTTACTTTATTTCACAAGTTTATTATTTCCTTTTATACCTATTGCACAAGTGATACAAAAAATTCATTGATTTCTCTCTTTTTTGTGCATGATTTCAGTCGTTCATCATCGCCGAATAGTACACAAGTATCAGGCTGGCATCGGCGGCATCGACTGATCTGTCGCCGTTGATATCGGCAAGATCGATAACTTCATCGGGAAGTGTAGCTGCTCCGCCGTTGACTATGGAGGCGTAATGTTCGAGGACTTTTGATGCGTCGGCGGAATCGACCGTTCCGTCGCTGTCCATATCACCGTACATCGGCAGATCGATGAGCTTCACCTTTGATTGAGTTCCTGTTTCCGGATCTTCTTCGATGATATACATAGTCTTTCCGAAAAACACTCTGCCATCAAAGTTATAACTCATGAATCTCAGGTATTTATCACGGGAAAGGCCTGTCTCCTTCATTCTCGCATCGATATATTTTTCTGCATCATTGTATCCCCACGAAGTTGCTACGATACTGATCCATTCTTCGTCTTCACGTTCGTCAGAGAGAGTTCCGAAGCCGTAGATCGGCTTATCGGTATTCGGTTCGAGCAGGCCGTATTCGTCTATGGTAAATCCATTGAAAGCAGCGTCACATTCCTCATTGCCGGGGATCTCTATCACTACAGTTTCACTTGCAAATTTTCCGCCGCCTGCTCTTAATCTTATGTAAAGAGTCTCGCCGGGGATCACGCTCATTCCCTTTGACATGACTTTTCCGGAGCTTATCCATTCTCCGTTTACTATTCTATGGCCGAGCGGATAGTAAATGTTGCCGTCCACGCTGTATTCCACTAATTCAGCTTCTTCATTGGTGAAGAATCCGAGGCCTTGCGAATCAGGATAGTACACAAGTTCAGGGACAACAGCTCTCTCCGGGACTTTCAGCATTGTCTCGCTGCCGTCATTGAGGACTACTCTGAGTTCCTGACCGGCATACGGAAGCACCCACTGATTTTCTTCGATCTCAGTTCCGTCCGGCAGATATACTGCTTTCACGTCTGCGGAATACCAGAAGCTTTCGTTGTACAGGCTGAATGTCAGAGGGGATCTGTGTATCGTCAGTGTTGCGGTGCTGTCGGCTTTTCCCTCCTGCGTCAGGTCGAATGTATATACGGTATCTCCGAACGGCACTTTCATTTTCTCGGTAAAGTCATTTGCTTCTATCCCCACGCCGCCGCTCATGATCTTCGCACCTGTTACGGGGAAGAGCTGTATACATTCGAGATACGAATCAAGGTCGATATAGAACTCATTGTCGCCCGTTCTGACTGCATTTTCTCTGAATGAGGCAGTTTCTTCATTGTCGTAGTAGCCGATGAACGAGATGCCGAGCATATTTGCCTTAGCCGGTTCATATGTCCTTGTCGTATAGTCAAAGCCGTTATAGGCGGTTATCGTTTTCTTCGCATCGATCACGATAGCCTGTGTGAAGCTGCCGAGTTCAACGCCGTTCACGGCATATTCCGCACCGTCGGAAGTCGAGCTGATATAAACTTCCGTACCGTAAGGCACTTCGCCCTCCGTTTCAGAGAAATGTATCTTCTGAGGGAAGTCATAGATGACCTTCATGGAAAGATAGCCGTAGTTCATCGTAACTGTTCCGTTGTTCACCCAGCCTTCATAGTCGTAGAAGTTCTGGAGAGAGTATTCGTCGGGCTCAGGACCTTTTCCGGAATCTCCCTCAATGAACAGATAATAATAGTAATCGATAAGATCCTGCTTTTCATCATCATTAAAAACATAATTGTAATCGGAAAGATGTCTCCATTCCTCGCCGTCTGCACTGATAAAGCTGACACCGTCCTCAGTCCTCGATTCGAGCGTTTCCTTTGAGCAGAAGCTAAGATCGGTAAATCCTTCGCCGTTCACCGGATCCTCGATATATAACGCACTTTCAGCAGGTATCAGATGCGTGCTGCTGTCGTTCGTCATCTTTACCACAACGCTGAAAGGCTTTCCTCTCTCAACGAACACCGGCTGATCCAGTTCGAGCGTATGATATCCGGGCAGGTACTGCGTTACGTATGTCACGGCAGAGGGCGTTCCGGAAGTCGGATCTTCAAGGTCGGTCAGGTCTGTATAGACTGTTATCTCGTAATCAGTTTCTCCCTCGACGGTATATGTGCCTATCTCGGAAACTTCGATATCACTATTCATGCCCTGACAGATATCCGACATATACGAAGGCATACTCTTCGGATCGGTCAGGTCAGTCTCGATATAATCCCACGGCGAGACATAATCTCCCGGCGGAAGTGTGTCATATGAAATTATGTCGTCATGATCTTTCGCATCTTCAAGATAATAGACTGTCGGCTTGCTTAACGTCGTATCATAATAGGATATCCAGAAGCAGCCGTCATCGTCAGTTCCTATTCCCCAACTGTTCTTGCACAGCCATGCACCGTCTCCGGGAGGAGTTCCCCTGAAATTGGAAGCCGGGTAGTTATCGTCCCAGCCTATGCAGGTAACGGCGTGAGTTGCAAATCTGTTCACATCACAGTATGTTGCAGATGTATTTTCGTTGAAATAATCAGCGTCATAGCAGAATCCGATATGTACAGCAACGCCGCTGTAGAGGAACTGCTTGACCGCCGAATCCACCTGCTCTGCATTTGACCGGTCACGGGCATACTCAAAAGTAAACGCATCGTCAAGGTGATAGTTCGCCGTGTACATATCACAATACTGCTCGATCGGTTCCGACTGTGACCTGTAAGCCAGTTCATAAGGCATACGCTCTTCGGTAACAGGGCCTATCCACTGTGACCACGAGTTTATGACGTTCTCCGGAGTTCCGCCGGCATCGAGAACAGATTCGTCTTCTTCCAGATTGATCTGCGGCTGATACAGGTGATTGTACGAATACAGAGCCGTATGCAGTTCAGAGAGATCAATGCCCGGCACACGGTCAACGATGCTCGATTCCGCACAGGAAGCAGCGGCATGAGCCCAGCACGTACCGTACATTCCCTGATTCTTAATGGTCGTGACTTTTCCGGTATCACGCAGGTCAAACGATGACGGGATCGAATCCCTGTTTCCGAACACGTCGATATCCGTTTCGATAGGCGTGATAGGATCCGTGGTCACGATGCCCAGACCTTCACCGCCGACAGAGCGGCTCAGTCCCGGCAGTTCGTGTCTGAGTCTGGTGAAAGTTCCGTCCCCGGTGTCAGAAGCTTCAATGTCTTCGATGATGATGTCTTCCGGCTGCGGTTCATCGTCTTCTGCGAACGAAACAGCCGGCAGGACATATCCGGCTGCCACGGCAGATGCACAGAGAGCAGCGAGCGTTTTGTCAAATAGTTTGTTCAT
>CADBQF010000393.1 GCA_902796705.1 Ruminococcus flavefaciens | reverse complement strand
GCAAGATTCCTGTACATATTCATTGTATTTTTTGCAGTAGAACTTTGCTGTTCAGCGATTGCGTTCATATCATTCAGCGTCAAAGCTTATCGTTTTCTTCCGATCAGGAACAGTTCAACTATGACACTTATCAAAGAGAGCTTCAAAGATCCGAAACTTGCCGTCGGAATGATCTGGGGAGTGTTCGCATTTGCCTGTATCATATTCTCCTATATGGAAATGATGGGGCAGATAAAGGGCAGGGAGAACGAATTCAAGATAATCCTTATCACATTAGGTGTACTGTCAGCTATAGTATTTCTGATAGGTTCTCTGTCAAATCATGATATACTCCCGCCTGCAAAGCTTCCTGATATGCCGTCTACAGTTCAGGGAATGATATGTCTCGGTGCAGTTGTCAATATCATCGTATTTGCCCTGTGTATCATTTTCGGGGAGATAACAGCTTCGATTCTTTCAAAGCGTGAACTTTAAGGAGACATTATTATGAACAAGACTTACATAAAAAGAATAGCCGACCTCATACGGACTGACATCATAACAATGAACGGCGGAAAAAACAACATGAAAACTATCGTGATACTGCTGTTTGCTTTCACCGGTGTATTCGGTTTTATTATCACTCCGCTGGTAAGTGTATACACTCCTGTACTGTTCTCCACATTCTTTGTGCCGATGATATTTCAGAATGAGATGAAATTCAACAGCGAAAAAATGTACTCCGTTATCCCTATCGAAAGAAAAGACCTCGTTCGTTCACGATTCATAATGTCGATAGGACTTTTCACGATAATAAGCCTCATCTTTTATCTGCTCATGATACTCAGCCTTGAACTGAAACTTTACCGCAGGTTATTCTACGGTCAGGAAGAAGCCGATGTATTAAGATCACTCGCTGCAAGGAGCGGTATCATGACTGAAACAGGCATACTTGATCTCAGCTATATTTTATCATTTTCATGCGGACTAATGATGGCAGCCGGTAATCTCAGGAAATACTTCAAAAACAGCAAGGTCTTTTCAATGGGGATCGGAAGCAGTCAGGGAATCTTACGCAAGGCTGACAAAAAGGAAATAAAATATGGTATTATCGCCGTTGCTGTCATGGCCTTCACTGTCATGATGGTATGCGGGATAATTCCTATAGGCACTGTCGGTGCAGTGATTGGTCAGATGATATCACAGCTCCTGCAAGCGGCAAACGGCCTGCTTCTTTGCGTAACAGTTCTGACATATGCCGGATTTTCGGTGGCTTACAAATATATCGCCGCTGTAAATGAATACGAAGAAAAAGAACTGTAAGGAGGGGAAATATGTTCAGAACGATAAAAAAAGCAGCCGCAGCATTATTCGCCGGACTGACTCTCAATTTTTTAACGCTCTTTCCTGTATCAGCAGAGAAAGGAAATGAAGATTACACCTTGCCGTCAGACAAGACTGTGAAAGAGCTGATCTTCGATATCGAAGCAAAAGCCGCAAATCTCGGCGGTGATGATCCTTCCTTCGCTTCTGCTGCTATCGGGGTATTTAAAGGAGATGAGATACTCTACACAGGATATTTCGGTGAAACTGACATTAAAAACCATATCGCCTCTAATGAAGATTCTGTATACGAATGGGGCAGCATCTCAAAGACGCTCATCTGGGTGAGCGTTATGCAGCTCTGGGAAGAGGGTAAAATAGACCTTGAACGTGATGTCAGGGATTATCTCCCGGAAGGATTTTTCCAGCATCTCTCGTATGACGATCCGATCACTATGCTCAATCTCATGGATCACAATGCAGGCTGGCAGGAAATGGTACGTCCGCTGTACAAAACTGACGAGGACGATATCCTTCCTTTAAAAGAAGAATTACAGGCTGCCGAACCAGCTCAGATACACCGTCCCGGAGAAGTTTCCGCCTATTCAAACTATGGTGCTGCTGTCGCAGGATATATCGTTGAATGTATCACCGGTCAGGATTTCTGCGAGTATGTCCACGAGCATATATTTGAACCGCTCGGAATGGAACATACTTCCTTAAATCCGGCACATTCCGATAATACATGGGTATACGAGAACAGAAAACTCACAAGAGCCTATAAAAGCGTTTTCGGGACTCTTGCCGATCTTGGTCAGACACTTAAATACGTCGGCTGCTATCCTGCGGGTGCGGCTGCCGGAACGCTCTCCGACCTTATGATATATGCACAGGCTCTTGCTGACAAAGATGCTCCACTTTTCAATTCTCCCGAAACACAGAAGTTAATGTTCACGGGAACTGACTTCTACGGCAGTTCCGATATCCCGATCTGCTGTCACGGATTCTGGTGCAATGAATACGCTGTACGCACATACGGTCACAACGGCGGAACAGCGGCAGGTCAGTCAGATATGGAATTTGACATCGATTCCGGACTCGGTATCGTCATCATGGTGAATGAACCTGACGGAAATGAGCTGATATCTATGATACCAAATGAAGTTTTCGGCACTCTCACACCCGAAAGACTTGACAGCCTCGGCATCAGGCTTTCAAACAAGATCAGTCTCAGCGGTTACTATCTTCCGGCACGTTCGACATTCTCCGGACTGACAAAGCTTTCCCCATACCTCTCCGCAACTCCCGGAAAAGCTCTCAGCGAAGTATACGATGCAGGAAACGGCATTTATGTCGCTGATATCTACGGAAACTATACCCTGATAAATGCAAAGAAACTTCCCGGCGGAGAAACTGCTCTTGGTGTCACATCAATGGATCTTATCCACGATGATATGTATTTCCTGAAACTCTGCCTTCTTACGGTATATATCCTTTCGGCGGTGGGTGCGT
>CADBQF010000392.1 GCA_902796705.1 Ruminococcus flavefaciens | reverse complement strand
GCCTTTTTTCATGCAGGTGAGGTCATCAAGGTCGATAGTTCCGCTGAGGTCAACGTCACCGAGCTTGTAAGTCTGCTGAGCAGAAGCGGCACTTGCAGTAAATGCAGAGAGGGAAGCCATAATTGCGAGGCTGCTTATGATAGCTGTAAGTCTTCTTGCTTTTTTCATAGAGAACATCCTTTCGATAATTAATTAAATGAACAACGGTCATTTTAAACATTTGAAATTACCCTGTCACACGGGCAGGGGAGAGGTTTTGTGAACACTTTCTTTATTTCATGTTCATCATCTTGTAATGTATTATATCATGATTATTCATAATTGTCAATACAGAAAATATCACATATCCTTTGTGCAATGTGTATAGATTCAACAATAAAATATACAAATGAGATGTAATATATCAATTGCTACTGTAAAAAATATAACGGACGTTAAAAAGCGTCCGTTATAGATATATCGTTATTTATCGTACTGTAAAATCAGTTTACAGAATTCCGGCTAATTTCTGCTTAAACATTATTAAGTCAAATACATCAACAAAACCGTCGCCGTTGATATCAGCGGTCGTGAGCTGCTTTGATGTGAACTTTTCAGAGCCGTGAATGAACTTGCTCAGGAGAACAGCATCAGCAGATGAGAATTCACCGTCGTCGTTGAGGTCGATATCAGCCTCGGCAGGTTCGCCGTAGATCTCTATCTCAGCAACGTTGCAGCAGTAGACATCATCTGTATTGAAGCCGTTTGCAGGCTTTCCGTCAGGCACCTGATAGCGGACATAGCGTGCCTTTGTATCGCCGGTGAATCCGGAAGCGTACTTCATCGAGAAGTCGGGCATACCGTTTATCGTATAGAGTTCAGTCCAGTCTGTGCCGTTGAGCGATATCATGAACTGACCGTCAGCCATACGTGCTTCGTAGCCTTTTCTCGGACAGTAGCCTATAGCCTTGATGTCGTACACACCGCCGAGGTCAGCCTGCACCCAGCCGTTTCCGACACCGTCGAAATACGTCGAAGTGCTGCCGTCGAAAGCTTTTTCATAGCTTGTGGAAGCTGTCTGTTTCCATGAATCAGTACCGCTCAGCGAAACGGGAACGATCTTATCGTACATACCCTTGACGGAGGGCGTTCCGTAAAGCTCTATCTCAGCGATATTGCAGTTGTAGACGTTGTCCTTGTTGTACTCGTTAGCAGGAGCTCCGGAGGGTACCTGATAGCGGACATATCTTGCAGAGCTTGTACCGCTGAAGCGTGTTACATAGCTCATTCCGGAAGAAGGCTTGCCGGTTATCGTATAGGCATCTGTCCAGTTCGTGCCGTCGTCGGAGAACATGAACTTTCCGTCAGCCATGCGGTATTCGTATCCTGCTCTCGGAGCGAAGCCTATAGCGGAGATATCGTAGACTTTACCGAGGTCAGCCTGTACCCAGCCGTTTTCGAGTCCGTCGAAGTAAGTTGAAGTGCTGCCGTCGAAAGCCTTTGCATAGTCGTAAGAACCCTGATTCTTCCACGAAGCCGTACCGCTCGTCATGGAAGATGTGACTTCTATCTTGTTTTCAAGAGAAGCACTTCCCTTGACATCGCTGATTATGAAGGTCGTTACGGAATTGGCAGCGAGCGAGACATTCAGCCTTCCGCCTGAAACAGCGGCATTGCCGATATCTTTCCAGTTCTCGCTGTTGCTTGTGCGGATACATTTAGCATAGCTTCCTGTTGAGGAGAAGCCTGTGAGGTCGTAGGTGAAGTCCTGAGCCGAACCCTTGTCGTTTACAGCGACGATAACGAGCTGACCGCCCTTTGCATCGTATGCAGCCATGCAGTTGCCGGAAGTTTTCAGCATAGTCATTCCCGGACGGATATAGCGTGAGAACTGACCGAAAGTATAATACTTCTTCGTGAGGATAATCTTGTTGTTGTCGTGGTCGGCAACGGCAAGTCCCCAGTAGCCGCCGGAGGTATTCACCATGCCCTTGTCCTTGTTTCCGTTGTAGCCGACAGAGGAGATGTGATTGTCGATAGCCTGCCAGAGTATCCATGCCGAGCAGTTGAGTCCGTTGCAGTCGGCAACGATCCTGTCAGCGAGCCACAGACCTGCACCCATTTCGCCTGCATTTGAACCGGCAACAGAGCCGCCGTCAACTTCGCTCATCCAGAGGTTTTTTCCGGCAGATATGGCAGTATCTTTCAGACCGCCCCTGTTGCTTCCGCCGTAGGTGTGTGTATCGATACGGCCGAGAGCTTTTTTGGCATCTCCGGAGAGCTTGTTGTATGAGCTTATCTGAGTATCGATAGAAGTCTCGTCAGTTCCGGAGATTATGACATCGCTCATGCCTCTTGAAGACATAGCCTTCTGGAGTTCAACGATGACTTTTGATTCAGATTCGCCCTGGTCGAAGTGGCAGCCTTCCTGCTTGGGACTGTTTGCACCCCAGAAATTGGTGTACGGCTCGTTCATTGCATCGATGCTCTGGATATCGAATCCCCATTCGTTCTTGTAGTGGTAGCAGACCTCAGCGAGGTATGTAGCGAAGGCTTCGTACTGGTCGTCCTTGAGGTTGTTCTTGTTAGGATCAGTACCGCCGCTGCTGCATCCGCTCTTTGTCATGTAGTAGGGCGGAGAGTTGGAGAACATCTCGATGATGAGGTCATCGCCGTAAGCCGCAACAGCTTTCCGCAGTACATTACGCTGATTGTAGTCGGCAGTCCAGTCGTAGGTGACAGAGCCGTTATTGTACTTGGTGTAGCCGGGCATATTGGAATCGGTACGTGTGATGTGCTTGTGTGAAGGGTTGTCGCCGCCGCCTATATTGAAGCGGACGATGTTCATGTGGAGACCGTCTTCACCGAAGAAGAGGTCAGCGGACTGCTTGGCGAGCGTATCGGAATAGCCCAGACGGTTAGCCCACCAGCACAGGGAAGTTCCCCAGCCTTCAAAAATGCCGTCATTTATCTCGTAAGTGTTGAGTGGAGAGACAGTGACGACAGATGCAGCCGAGACTTCCGCCGGAGAGGATATCGGCATGAAAGTCGGTACTGCAAGGGCGGCAGAGAGGATGAATGCTGAAAGTTTTTTCAGAAATTGCATATTACCAGCTCCTTATATCATTTTTGTGCATATATAGCTAAAGTAAGTATAACATAATTTTTTTGACGTTTCAATTATCGATAACACCAAAATTATCCACCATTATATGTATAAATCAACGAAAGGCGGAATGTTCTGCCGGAGTTGAGCTTTCAGGATTTGACATTTATTTGCCGGTATGGTATAATAAGCAAAATTTTTACAGAATACGGAGGTCATCGCCATGTCCGATACAAGAGAGCAGACAACGATTTTTTACAGGCTGAAACTCAAACGCACACGCAAGCCGGCAGATGTTTTTGAAAAAATGTCAAAAGCCGTGAAAAAGCGTGGAGCTACAAAAAAATGGAGATGCAAATTCGATGAGAACTGTTTTGTACTCGACTTCGGTGATGATATCAACAGCACATTTACTGTAAAGTTCGATGACAAGAAAGTCTGCGAACACTTTTGCAAGGTGTATTTCCCGCTTTCCGGCGAATCGTTCGACGATGAGAAAAAGAGTGAGTTCAAGGCACTTATCAATATGATATATTCCGCAAGGACTATGTTTTCTGAGATGAGCATAACTGATGATTACGGCATTTCAGAGAGCTATCTTGAAAGCAAGGTGAATAAGATAGCCCTGCGTGAACTTGATGCAGACGAGCTTGCAAGGGCAAAGCGGCTCTTTGATGACGGTCATACGGATATCAGAGAGTTTATCACCGCACTTATGTTTGACCTGCGTGGATTGCCGTATTCTGAGGATTTTATACCGTTTATCAACTGCCATATCGGACAG
>CADBQF010000391.1 GCA_902796705.1 Ruminococcus flavefaciens | reverse complement strand
GTATCTGTTGCAGTCGTAACAGCGGCATATGCTCCGATAAGATCAGCGATCTTCACAGCCGCAGCATTTGCTCCGCCGATATGCCCGGAAAGGAGCGGTATGACAGTTCTTCCGCTGTCATCAATGACTATCACCGCCGGATCTGTCGTCTTAGAGCGGATAAGCCCGGCTATCGAACGCACTGCTATACCGCAGGCACACACAAAAACAAGTGCATCATATCTGTAGAATATTTCAGCGGCAAGAGAAGCCGTATCATCAAACGCAAATGAATCCTCATCGCTGTGTGTATGGAAACAATATCTTGTCATCTCCGGAAAAACAGAACTTTCCGCTATGCGTGCAGAGAGAAGCCTGCCTTTTTCGGTAAAAGATATAAAAGCCGCTCTCATTCTGTTTTCGCCTTCCTGAACTCTGTCTCAAAATCAGGAGAATAGAGCTTTGACAGCGAATGGCAGTCTCCGAGGAAATCCCCTACTGTGATAAGTGCGGTTTTCCTGATACCGTTCTCCTGTGCAGTCTGAGCAAGCGTACCGACCGTACAGCGGCATACTTTTTCATCTGCCCATGTAGCTTTATAAACTATCGCAGCCGGTGTATCGCTGCTGTAGCCGCCGTTTATCAGCCTTTCAGACAATTCACCGAGCATACCTGTGCTGAGGAATATCACCATTGTCGCATGATGTGCGGCAAGGCTCTCGATGCTCTCGCTCTCCGGGACAGGTGTGCGTCCTGCCATTCGTGTGAGTATCACTGTCTGCGATACATCGGGGAGAGTATACTCCGCTCTGAGTGAAGCCGCCGCTCCGCAGAAAGAGCTTACTCCCGGACAAACATCATATTCTATGCCAAGTTCGTCAAGCCTGTCCATTTGTTCACGTACAGCTCCGTAAATGCTCGGATCGCCTGTATGCAGACGAACGACATCAAGAGAATCCTTCTCCGCTTCTTTCATAACATCTATAACTTCATCAAGAGTCATAACCGCACTGTCATATATCCTGCATTCTTTCTTCGCATATCCGAGAAGTTCCGGAGATACGAGCGAACCTGCATAGATTATCACATCAGCTTCTTCGAGAAGTTTTTTGCATCTTAAAGTTATAAGGTCGGCTGCACCGCTGCCTGCTCCTGCAAAATGTACCATTTCATTCCTCCTGTAAAGCTTTATCGATGATCTCATCTGCGAAAGGCGTTTTCAGCAGCATATCGTTTTTATACGAAAAAATTACCGCTCCTGTCACTGCTTCTTCCTTTGCCCTTGCCTGAAGATAATGATGTATGCGTCCGGTGAGGACTTCAAGAACTTCCGTATCACAGCCGTTTTCATGAAGGATATCTATCGCTGCATCAGCAGTCGCACAGCCGTCGAGCTGCTTTAAGATATCACTGCTGATCCCTGCCAGAACTCCGCAGGCAATGAGCGTTTCTATCCTTCCGTCGGCATATGATGAGTGAGTATTCATTATGCCCGAACCGAGCTTTACCATTTTTCCGATATGTCCGTATATGATGATATTCTCAAATCCGAGAGATATGCCGATATCTATGGCATCACCGACAAAATTGCTGCACATCACGCACCGGCTTACAAGTCCGGGATATTTCTCAAATATGAACTTCTCGCTGTAATTGCCGATAGTGAGTATGAGAGTCTTATTGCCCGCTGCACGCCGGATATTTGCCTCCGTCCGGATAGTTTCAACAATAGCCGAACTGCTCATCGGCTCGACTATGCCTGTTGTTCCTATTATGGATATCCCGCCGACTATGCCTATGCGTGGATTAAACGTCTTCTTTGCGATCTCCTCGCCCTCCGGAACTGAAATGACTATCTGCATACCTCCGCTGTAGCCGTGGAATTCCGCCGCATCACTGACAGCCTGAGTTATCATTTTACGTGGGACAGAATTTATCGCTGCCGCACCGACAGGCTGATCGAGTCCGGCTTTTGTGACTGTTCCGATACCCTTGCCGCCGATTATCTCGATGCCCTTATCGGTGAGCGACACTTCGGCGGTTATCTCGATACCGTTCGTAACATCAGGATCATCTCCGCTGTCTTTTATCACCGAGCAGCACGCACTGTTCACGCTCATCTTCCGGCAGGAAGCAGCTATATGCAGTTCTACGCCCTTGGGCGTGATTATATCGGCATATTCCGCTTCTATGCCTGTGAGGATAGTTTCGGCAGCAGCTTTTGCAGCGGCAGCAGCACACGAACCTGTGGTTATCCCGCATCTTAGTTTTTTAGTTCCGCAGTATATGAACCTGTCTTCCATTTTCTCACCCGATATGCAAAAGATCTGAAACACCAGTAAATATATATTAGCATAAAATAACGATAATTGCAAGACCGCATGAAAAAAGGCACATGGATCTCTCCCGTGTGCCATATCAACGATGCAGCAAAAAATATTCCTCCGGAAAGCGTGGCATCTTCTGTCAGCTTCCCGGAGGGTGTATTATTTCAGTATATTTTATTTGATCTCTGTTCCGCCCCATTCGATAACGGAGAATCCATTGCGTTCAAATCTTTCGAGCTTCTGCTGGGGAACTGTGGTATCGCCGTCAACTCCCTTGAAAGCCATGAATACACGGAGCATACTGTCCGGCTCAGGAGTTATCTCAAGCTTTGCGGCTCTGTCATAATTATCTGTCTGGAACGAAATGAGGTTGTACTCGTTCTTCTGCATTATCGGCAGCCAGTATACGATGAACTCATTATACTCCTTCGGTGTGAGTCCGAGATATGACAGCTTCTCTTTCAGGAAGTCTGCTGTATCTTCGCTCTTTACGACAAATCCGGAACTGAAGTCATATTCGATCTCTCCCTCGCCTTCCCAGTACAGATATGAATACTCGTCATCGTCAGCTTTGTTTATGAGCTTTCCGTCCGGATAAGCCGTTACGTTCCAGCCGTCAGAGTATTCCGGATATGTACAGGTGAACCTGCCATTGCTGAATCTTACCTTTACCGAGATATCGGTCTTTTCCTCCGGATAGAGGTAAATTACCGGCTTTGCGAATCCGCCTGTCTCGCATATTATGAATTCCTTTGAGACATAGCCGACCTGACCGTTGTATCTTATCTCACACCAGCCGTCGGCTTCGGAATAGACTTCAACAGCACTTCCCTTTTCGAGCTTTCCGATGACGGAGGCGTTAGTCGAAGGCTGACTTCTTACGTTGAGCGGATCTTTCTGTGTGTTCACGATACCGGTAAATAACGGAGTACCGGAATTATTCACATTATTGTTATTGCCGCTGTCCGGAACGGCGGCGTTATTGTCATACTCTATCTTTCCCTTGGGCTGGATATCTGAAAACAGATCCTTTGAAAGATCGGTCCAGTAATAACTGCACACATCGAGCGGAATGCTCACAAGCTGACTTCCTGCTGCATAACAGTCGAGCGTGTATGCCGGATATTCGATATACAGAGCTTTTTCATCGACATACCAGTTCGCACCAGCTTCTGCACCTATTGCATTTGTCAGAGTCTCGATGTTCCACGCCTGCAATCCCGAATACTGCGAATAATATTCATAGTAGATATATTTTCCGGCATATGATCTGAATTCATCTGCCGAAGTAAAAAGATCAGAGAGCGAAAGCACATTTCCGCTTCTGAGGTCTATGAAATATCCCGTAGTCCAGCCGTAGCCGTGAGCTCCTCCGCCATAGGAGTAGTTTGACATAACGACTGTACAGTATTTGTCATTCATCTCCACAACGCTGTAAGTCTGTGAAGTTGAAGTGTTTTTCATATAATCAGTTTCAAGTATGTTCTCAACTGTACTTCTGTCAACAAGCTGGAAAGAACCGCCCTGCTTGGAATTATCCATTGAATCCTGAACGCCGGTAAAATAATCATTCAGCTTTTTCTGCTGTTCGGTATGTTTCGTATCACTGTATTCAAACTGCGGACACTCACTGTCAAAAGTATAGAAATAAACTCCGCCGTCACATGAATAAGTATCGTATTTTTTGCTGGTCGAAACATTTACGGTAAAGCCCTCATCAGCCGGAGCTGTTTCCGGTTCCGTCC
>CADBQF010000390.1 GCA_902796705.1 Ruminococcus flavefaciens | reverse complement strand
TTTTCAAAAGGGTTTCCCTCAATAAAAGTAAGGATAACGTACAAACTGCACCAAAGGAGCATTATTTTATGATACTGCACATGAGCTTGAAGCCGGGAGTTTTCAACATAGTATTCAGGGGTGTTGAAAAGTCAGCCGCAGATTTCAACTATAGCTTCAGCCATTATTTCAGCATTCCGGAGGAGGTCTGAGACGGTGATGAACTCATCTGCACCGTGCATATTGCCGTCAGTGCCGGGGAATTCAGCACCGAAAGCCACGCCGCCCTCGATGTCGTGGACGTAAGTGCCGCCGCCAATGGCTATACAGTGGCCGGGATTGCCTGTAACACGCTCGTAGGCTTTCAGGAGAGATTTTACGAATGGGGAATTTCCGTCCGTAAAATGAGGCTCTGCACCCTCGCAGGAGTCTATCTCAAATCCTGCTTCACGGAGTTTTCCGCAGATGATACTGCTTATCTCGTCGAAGCTCCTGTCGAGCGGAAAACGGATATCAACGCCGAAAACTATCCTATCGCTGTAAGTTTCGGCTGTTGAGAGAACGCAGGTCATTTTTCCGGAGAGTTCGTCCGAGAATCCCAGACCGGCGGAGCTTCCGTCGAATTCGCCGTGAGGAAAGAGCTTTGAGAGAGCCCTGAGCTGCTGGCTTTCGAGTTTATCCGCATACTGCTCCAGAAACAGGGTAAGGGCATTCACGCCTTTTTCCGGAGTTGAAGCATGGGCAGCCGTACCGATGACTTTATGGTCATATATAAGCTCGTCGTACTCGTTGGCAGGGGAGGTGTAGGTACACTCGCCGGGGACGGCATTCAGCGGATTATCGGTATCTATGGAGTTGAATTCCTTTTCGCTGTAGGTGCAGGAGAATCTTAGCTGTACCCTGCCTTTTTCGCCGTTTATCACGGGATATTCGCCGTCGGGAGTGAAGACCATAGGCGGCATTTTTCTGACGGACTTATAATATTCCATATCAGCCGAACCTGTCTCCTCGTTTGTGCCGAATATAAGACGAACTCCTTTTTTCAGCGGTATACTGAGATCTTTCACAGCTTTTGCGGCATAGAGAGCAGCTACAGCCGGGCCTTTGTCGTCGATAGCACCACGGCCTATGAGCTTATCTGACTTTTCATCGAACCGGAGCGTGAACGGATCACCGCTCCAGCCTGTACCCTCCGGAACTACATCGAGATGCGAGAGGACAGCAAGTTCCGGTTCGAGATCGTTTATATCAGCCGAGCCTGCGTAGTTTTCAACATTCTCCACAGAAAAACCCGATTCGCTGCATTTTTTCAACATTATACCGAGAGCCTCCGCCGGTTCTCTGCCGAACGGATATCCCTCCTCCGGCTCGCCCTCAACGCTTCTGACAGCAACGAGTTCGGTCAGGAGACTTATCATCTCGTCTTTTTTTGATACAAGATATTCTTTGATTCTGCTCATTGAAATTACCTCCATGAAATACAAAACAGCCGCAGAACGTTCTGCGGCTGCCTGCGTGTACACTGCCATGACAGGATACACAAAGAAAGAAAGGATAAATATGAAAAGATTTATCAGTTAACGATTGCCTTCTCAGTTTCCTTATCGAAGATGTGGATCCTGTTAGGATCAATAGCGACCTTGATCTCGTCACCAGGTCTTGCTGTTGATCTCGGGCTGACTCTTGCTGTAAGAGAGATGCCCTCGCAGAGAAGGTAGAGATATGTCTCAGCACCCATCATTTCAGTGATCTCGACGTTGCAGTCGATGACACCTGTAGTAGCATTTGAGAGGTACATTTCCTCATCGTGGATGCTCTCAGGACGGATACCAAGGATGATCTCCTTGTTTACATAGTTGCCAAGCTCGTCGTTTACCTTTGACTCAGGAACGATGATCTGGTACTTGACACCTCTTGAATTTCTTGAATCTTCTGAACCGAATTCAACGATGTACTGACCGAATTCTTCCTTGAGTACAGCGTCGATGAAGTTCATCTGAGGAGAACCGAGGAATCCTGCAACGAACTTGTTTACAGGGTTCTCATAGAGGTTCTGAGGAGTATCGATCTGCTGAACGAA
>CADBQF010000389.1 GCA_902796705.1 Ruminococcus flavefaciens | reverse complement strand
TGTCGCCCTTCAAGGATTTTTAACGCAGTCACCGGCAAAATTTGACGAAAAGACGTGCATGAATCCCTATGTGGACAGGTTCTAAAAGGAGAATGAAAAATGGGTAAGAGCATCATCAGAAAAGGCGACCGCAAATGCGTCCTCTGCAAACACTGGAACGGTGCTGTCGGCAGCACTACTATCAAGCCTAAGCCCGGTCTTCAATACGAATACGATCACGACGAGAAGCAGTCATGCTTTCAGAAGCGTACAGTCACTCCGGCATGGAACGGCTGTCCTAAATTTGAACCAAGATACTGATATGAAAAGGAGCGTTAAAAATGAATGAATATGTAATAAGTCCCGATCTTAACAGCACCGGCCTTGTTTCAGCCGGAAGCAACAATAAGGAAACCGTTATCAAAGCAGTAAAAGCAGCCTCTTTTCTCACCGGCGGCCTGCTCGGAATGGGTATGAGAGCTGTGTCCTCGCTCTCATCGTCTGCTGTTACGATAGGAACGGTCAAAGATCTGAAAAAATATACAAACTGCCATGCGGCTCAGGGAAATACATGGCTCTCAAATGTTGCCTACGTCGAGCATCCGAGGCTTCCCGGTCATCTCATTCAGAAATCTATGTACAGGGATTATATGATAAGAGAGCTTATGGCTGACGTAGCCGGATACATAATGGATAATTTCACCCTGAAAAGGCTGACTATAGGCCTTGTCGAGTCATTCAGCGGAAATGCCAACGCATCAGTTCCGATAAAAGAATACAATCCCGATGCTTCGATAAGCGGCAGTCTCAACAGGGAATACGTGAACAATTACATCAATACCACCAAGACCGGTTTTTTCAAAAAGAAGAAGCATCTGTGGATAAATGATTATCCCGATGTGAAAGTTGCCGTTTCGTCAGGTTCACAGAGTTTTGAGAAGACAGAGAAGATAAATATATCAGCTTCTTTCAATATCGCTGTGAATGATGTAAAAGCTCTGTTCTCAGGTCAGAGAGAGCTTACGTTCTATATTTCCTATTCAGTCTGAAACTTTTTCAATGCTCTCAATGCCGGAGGTGTTTTTATGGCAAACAGATATAATCGCAGGATCGATGAAAGAGGCGAAAAAACCACAACTGCTGCCGGTGTGGTTGGTGCGGTGAGGAGTGCAGTAAAATCTGTCACCAAACTTGCAGCTCTTAATCCAATGGGACTATTGGACGGTGCGTTAGCGATCAGAAAATCAGCTTCTATCGTCAGGGACGAAATGAAGCGTAATAAAAAATACAGGGAACGCATCGAAAAAACAGAGAGCTGCCAGCGGAAAACAGATATCATCGCTCTTGTGATACTCGCAGGCCTTTCTGCCGTGATGTTTATTGTGAACAGCACTTTTTGCAGCCGTTATCTGTCGTGGCTGTTCGTATCGGCAGCAGTTACCGTTTTGATAGCGTGCATCTATATCCTGTATGATAAAAAAGATCACCTAATATTAGGAGGTATCCTTGCGGGTGCTGTTCTCATCATCTGCATCGCTTTAGCTGTAGGGAACAAATTGGACGGCATGGCGTTTTCCTGGATAATGAAAAGATCATTATTGATGTTCCTGTTCTGCTCAATAGGTATCGTGGGCGGTCTGCTGATAAATCACGCAGCAGCAGAAAATGCCGACAACAAGTATTGATATTTCAAGCCGGTCAGAGGGCGGCAGATGCTTCTCTGACCGGCTTTACTTTATGCTCTGAAATAGATATTGATGCTGTTTTCAGAGCGGCAGTTCTGATATTCCGAACCGTCGCAGCACAGTTCGCTGTTGATGAAGGTGCAGTTTATGAATTCACAGTTTATCCAGTCCGTATGCTCAGCGTATGAATTCATGAAAACGCAGTTCTCGAACCGGCAGTTCATAACGATACTTCTGCCGTCATGGTATTCGTTAGAGCCGTCAGGATAAAACGGTCTTCCGCTTATGCAGAAACGGAAAAATCTGACATTCCTGAAAGTACCGTTCATCATGCAGCAGTGTTCGGTCATCATTCGCTCAAATTTCATATCGATGATATTGAAATTGATAAGATCAAGCTTTCTGACTTTTGACATTCTGATATCGCTGTTTGCGTACTCCATGATGTCACGTCTGTAGAACGGTCTGTACTTTTTTCTTCCTATCCACTTCGTTTCGTATCCGATGCGGTATTTTTTTGAATCGGGATATGAATCTTCTGTGTGCATATATGCTTTATTTCTCATCTTTGCGGCATATTCCTCAATGAGCCGCTGATTATCGGCTTCAGAATACTTATTTTCCATACAAGCACCATTCCTTTCATTCAGTCTTCGTCGTAGTCTTCCGTGCAGTCAGTGTATTTGCAATTGCTGCTGTAAAAGCAGTCATCAACATACTGGATACCGCTCCATTTGCATCTTGTGAACTCGCATTCTCTGAATCCATAGCCCTCTCCGGAAAAAGAGACTATATTGCAGTCATTGAACTTGCAGGCTATGAATTTTCCGCACTGACAGTCGATATCTTCAAAAGTACAGTTATTGAATGTAACATTGTAAAATGTAAAGTGTCCGAGCCGGAACGAGCTGAATCTCCTGTCATTGAATTCAGCGTATTCCATAGTCAGTCCCTCTATAAGTTTTCTGCACGGCTCAGGGATCACTGTGGGTTCTTCGTCGTCGTCATAATCGCTGTCAAAAATATCATCAGGATCAAAGTCGTCGGTAAATGCGTACAGATCAAGGAAATCATCATTATCATTCATATACATTTCTCCTTTACATTGTGGAAAATCACGGGATATGGTTTACATTATGCGGATCTGTCAGAGGGTATAAAAGATATGCTTCCGGCTCTGATAGGGCAGGTTCATGGATACACTCCTTTCAGCGTGATATTCTGCGTCTCCCGACGAGGTTTTTCAAGATGCCAGACAGCGGAAAAGGCGATGATCCGGACGCACTTCACCTGTATGAAGTAACGTCAGATCATCGCCTTTTGTTTTGGTTAATATAATGCTATCATAAAAAAGCATAAATGTCAAGTGTTTTGTGAAATAAATATATTTTAACTTATGTGAGCAGACAGCTCTTTTCATCTGATATAAAAAAGCAGCCAATATATATCGAACGCTATTATTTAACGAAATATAGGCAAAAACCGGGCTTTATACAGATATCATCTGATATTATTAGTTAAAAGGTTAAAGAATAGAACTGTACCTATCAAAATATTTTATACAAATAAGAAAAATAATATCATGCAAATCGATTTTATATTAAATATTTAAAAATGGTTGACAAATCCTTCTGAATATTGTATAATATCAACATGATAAGCTGTAATAGTTCATAGAGACGTGAACAGCGATCAATAAAAGGAGGAATCATAATGGGAAAAAGACATAACCGTATACTTGCAGGCATCATGAGCATAGCAATGGCAGCAAGTGCTGCGTATGTACTTCCTGCAAGTGCTGCTGTTCCGGAATCACTCAGCCAGTATACAATGTATGCTTCATCTGATGAAGCCGGAGCTGTCACTCTTAATTCATATTACGGAAACGTGAACGGTACTATCGTTACAAACGGTACTGTCAAAACAAAAGGCATACTGCATATAAACGGCAGGAAGAATGAGAATGCTTCAGAGGCAATGGGCAGCCTTTTTGAAGAGATCGACGAGAAGTACTTCAGCGGCTCTGTAGAAAACTATGACTCGGACTTCCAGACCGAAAAGACTAACGTACACCTTAAAAATGCTGTATCAGTAAAGGGCAGCGTGTCTGTGAACGGAAATATAAACCTAAACGCTTCCCTCAAAGCAGATAAGGATATCGTGCTTTCCGGTCAGACTCTCAATACGCATAATACAGCTATAGTATCAGAATACGGCGATATAACTATCAGCAGCAGAAATGTCAATATCACAGGCATAATCTATGCTCCGTTCGGTACTGTAACTATCACATCTGACAATGTAAATCTCAACCAGACACTTATCATCGCAGACAGCATCGAGCTGAACTGCTTCAACTTCAATGCAAACAGCAGCAGGAACAGCGGTATCGCCGCTGATGCAGATACAGCTTCTCTTAACGCTATCAAGGCAGATACATCAGGACTCGTTCTAAGAGAAGACGGTGCATATCAGGCTGATTCCGCAAATATCTCCCTCGGCGGATATCTCGGACTTGCCGGAAAGACAACATCTTTCGGCTATGAGGTCTATGACATACACGGCGGACTCAGATCATCAGCGTCTATCGAAGCTGATACTGAATGGAACGTATCTGATCTTGGTCTTTCAGAGGGATACAACCGTGTCGTTCTCCGTTCCGAAACATCAGGCGGAAAGGTATACGAGCAGGAACTCGTTATCTTCGTTCCGCAGGTGCTTGATTACAACAAGCAGGCATTGAGAGATCTCAGAGGCGTATCAAATGCAAGACAGCTCGGCGGCTATATCAATAAAGATGGCAGAGCTATAAAGCAGAACGTTCTGCTCCGTACAGGCAATCTCTCGCATATCACCGACAGCGGTATCGAAGCTTTACAGAACAAGTACAACGTTTCTGATATAATGGACTTCCGCTATGACCGTGAGCTTAATCCGAATACTATCGACCGTGAGATCGAGGGCGTTGTTTCTCATAGTATACCCATGTCAGCTACAAGAGACCACGCTGCACAGGTATTCTCACAGAATCCCGAACTCTTCGCACAGCTCCAGAAGCTCCAGAGAAATGCCGGAACTCCGGAAGGAAGCATTGCTATGACTATTTTCCAGGCTGAGGTAGGAGTACTGAACGCCAAGAAACATATCGAGTATTTCGAGTCAGATGAAGCTGTAGAGTATTACCGTGATGTATTTGATGTGTTCCTCAATAAGCCGGAGGATTCAGCAATTCTCTTCCACTGTGCAGGCGGCAAGGACAGAACAGGTATGATATCGATGCTCATACTTGCAGCTCTTGACTTTGACAAGGACATCATGATGCAGGATTATCTCATGACAAATATTGCTAACGCTGACAAGATAGCTCAGTTGACAGCAGCAGCCGAAGCATATACTGATGATCCCGAACTTCGCTACAATATAATCTTCGGATCAGCAGTATATCCTGAGATCATGGAGACAAATATAGATGACTTTACAGAACAGTACGGTTCAGTAAAGAACTTCCTCCGTGAGAGAGTCGGTCTTACAGATGACGATTTCGCAAAACTCCGTGAACTCTACCTCGAAGACTGATCTGATGTTATTTAGCACACACTTCTTATTTTGTCAACCATTCTTTTAATGAAATGAAGCGATAAAAAATGCCCTCAGAAAACTCTGAGGGCATTTCAGCTTGTATGAGCGGTCATAAGTATCTGTAGTCTTATAAATATCCGCCTTTTATTGTATCACAATTACCGGTTCTTTGCCTGCATCAAGCCTTTTTAATATGCTGAGCATATCGTATTCCGGAACAGCCACACAGCCTGCTGTATAGCTGCCGGTCATGCAGTGCAGAAATATCGCAGAGCCTCTCCCCGGTATAACAGGCGACATATTGTAGCATATCACCACAGCATATTTATATGCCTGCGGATAGTCGATCATGTGTTCGGCACTGTTCCATGTGATGCTGCTGCTTTCTGTCCACTGATTATACAGCGGCGAGTCAGGATCATCTACCCAGTAGCAGTTACCGTTTATCTGTCGGTATTCGATATCAAGACCATTCACAGACGGTATACCGAATGCGAATCCCAGCGGAAAGATGCCTTTGGGTGTGCAGTAATCCCCTTCACGGCTTTTGTCGGATACGCCGTTTTTGCCGACTATGCCGTCTGATTCAAGCACGCAGTCCCATGATGAGCCGCTTTTTTCATACATTGCCGCTGTACATGAACTGCCGCTTGAATCGATAGTTATTATCTGCTGCGAACTGCCGATATCGCTGTACGATAAGCCGTATTTATCAAGGTAACTGCCAAGGTCACTTCAATAGAAACTTATATTATGATTACTAACCCAACCGTAATAATCGCCGTCATCTGCGTCATACAGTTCATACCATTCCCATCCGGAGGGATATGAGATGTAGCAATTGACCGCTTTGATATGCCAGCCATCTGTAAGATCCTGTCGGACATATGATTCTGCACCACCGTCAATCAAGTATGATTTAGAGTATCCTTTGACCTTGTAACCAGCAGGAGAATAAATCGTACCATATTTTGTACA
>CADBQF010000388.1 GCA_902796705.1 Ruminococcus flavefaciens | reverse complement strand
CGTCAGGGGAAATTTTACGCTGAAAGTTTTAGGAAGGGAGTTTGAGGGAGAACCCTTTTTCAAAAGGGTTTCCCTCAAGAAAAACAAGCCCTTTAGTTATTTTTACAGTATACGGCAATAGCGGCGGCGGTGAAGGAGGCGGTGCCTTTGCCGGCGGCTTTGTCGATATTCTCGGTAAATTCTCCGCCGGAAGCGTAGGCTGTTCCGAGGGAGGAAAGTATCTCATTTGTGCAGGTGTAGAAATTTTCGGTGATGAAATCCTTTAAGACACCGACCTGAGCCTGAACTTTATCGGAGTCGGCAGGTTCGTTTCTCATCTGACCGAAAGCGGCGAATACATTCATGAAGCGTTCGTTGATTGAAGCTTCATCTTCGGGCGAGCGTCCCTGAGATTTTTCGGAATACTCCCTGTAAGCGTCGGTATCGCCCCATTCCTCACGGGCTTTGGCTTTATATTCTTCGATTTTAGATGTGTTGAAAATACTGAGATCCACAGCTCTCACTCCTATCAATTTTATTCCACGGGCGAAGCTTATAATGTCATCGAGGTGCTGTCTTTTCATTTCGAGCAGTTTTATCTGCTGCGAGAGAGCTTTTTCCCTGTCGAAGCCGGGGCTGTCGAGGATAGCCTGTATATCTTTCAGCGGAAATTCAAGCTCCCGGAAGAGAAGTATCTGTTCGAGGCGTTCCAGAGCCGTATCGTCATACAGCCTGTAGCCGGCTTCCGTAACAGAAGACGGTTCGAGCAGACCTATCTTATCGTAATATTGCAGGGTGCGAACGCTAACGCCTGCGAGTTCGCTTACCTGGCTGACAGTCATCATTCTGACCACTCCTTCCGTGTATGTATACAGTATAAACTATGACGCAAGGGGAGAGTCAATAGCTTTTTAAAAATTCGTCACAATGCACAAACCGGGCGATAAATTTGCATCAGTATAAACAAAAACGGCAGCCGTATGACTGCCGTAAGTGTTATGTATCATCAGAAATCGAGAATATCTTCGAGCTGATCCTCTAAACCGTACATATCGAGGTCGAGCTTCTTCATGAGCTTCTGACCAGCAGGGAGGAGAGATGTGAGAGAATCCTCAGTTATCATTACCTTCCAGCCTTCGCCCTTGAGCTTAACGGAGAAGACAGTGATCTTAGCGTCCATGTCATCGTCGTCGCCCTTGATAGTGAGTTTGAGCTTAACTTTGTAAGCCTTCTTGATATCTACGTCCATATCCATTTCGTCGTACATATCTTCGAGAGCGTCGATCTCCTTGTTCTTAGCTTCCTTCTTGTCGAGGAACTCAACTTTGAGCTTGACATCGTCACCGAAGCCGTTTTCGAGGAATCCTTTGAGATCTTCAAACTTTTCGTCGAGATCGTCCCAGCCGTCGATATCCATATCATCGAAACCGTCATCTTCGAGGTCTTCGATAGAATCCTTATCAAGAACAGCCTTGGCGATCATTTCAGTATTGTTCTTGTTGAAGCCTTTTACAACGTCCTTGATAGGAGTCTTGTAACCGCCTCCGAACAGCACGCTGAAGAGAACGATGATAAGAATGAGAGCGATAACGCCTGCACCTATCGGGATAGCGAGTTTCTTGATCTTGTCAACAGGTGACTGACCGCCGGAAGCAGCACCGCCCTGATCTCCGGCATACGGATTGTAGTTCGGATCGGGAGTACCATAAGGGGAACCATTGTTCATCGAGTTTGATGCACCCTGACAATTGCAGACGCCGCCGTCAGGGATCTCTGCACCGCAAAATTTGCAATATGCCATAAATAACCTCCATAATATAAGACTCTTTAAGAATCTTGTGATATACTATAATTATACAACTATTGCCGGAATATGTCAATATTGATATGAAATAATTTTGATATCAAAAAACCCCTGTTTTTTTGTCAACTTCCACACAAGCTGAAGCCAGCTTGCACAGAGTGTGCGTTGTGAAATCCTCACTTCGTTCGGTACACAACGGAACCGCTTTGTCCGTTGTCGCTTGCTTCGCTCGCTTATTATTTACGGGGCGGTAGTCTTCCTTCGCTCAGACCGCAGCAATGGAAAACTGTAGGGAATGCCTGACCGCCGACCGTGCTGTGTATTTATTAAATAAAAAAAATATCTCCTGCCTCTTGACAAACGCCCGGCGGCGTGGTATAATTTAAAAGCTGTGATACAGCAATATCGTATTCTAAAGACAGCAGGCATGATCTCTGATCTGTAAGGCCCGCCGAGGAATTGCAATTGATAGTTTTTTTATGAATCATCATTGTCCTTTTCCGTGCTGTCGGAGAAGGACTTTTTTGCACTTCGGATACGATCACAAATTATTCGGAGGTGAATACACAATGCCAAGCAATGCTGTACTTGAAGCTAAGAAGGCTAAGGTAGATCAGCTCACTGACCTCATCAAGGGTGCTGTTGCAGGTGTTCTCGTTGATTATAAGGGAATCACCGTTGAGGAGGATACAAAGCTCAGAAAGGAGCTTCGTGAGGCTGGTGTAAACTACTTCGTAGAGAAGAACACACTTCTTCTCCGTGCTTTCCAGAACTGCGGTATCGAAGGATTTGAGGAAGCTCTCAACGGCACAACAGCTATCGCTCTTTCTAATGACGATCAGACTGCTCCTGCAAGGATCCTCGGTAAGTTTGCTGAAAAAGCAGGCGACGAAAAGTTCAACCTCAAGGCTGGTTTTGTTGAGGGAGTAGTTTACGATCAGGCAGGAGTTATCGCTCTTTCCAAGATCCCGTCAAAGGATACACTCCTCGCTCAGCTCGTTGGTTCTCTTCAGGGACCGCTCCAGAAACTCGCTGCTACACTCAAGGCTGTTGCAGACAAGAAGTCAGAAGAAGCTGCATAATAGCTGCCTGACTTTCACACACCGCTTAAATGCGGCATGAATACCGGTACTTTCCGGAAAAAATATTTTATAAAGGAGATCATTATCATGGCTTCAGAGAAGATAACTAAATTTGTTGAAGATATCAAGACTCTTTCCGTTCTCGAGCTTGCTGAGCTTGTAGACGCAATCCAGGAGGAATTCGGCGTAACTGCTGTAGTTGCTGCTGCTCCCGGTGCTGGTGCAGGTGCTGCTGACACTGCTGCTGCTAAGACAGAGTTCGACGTAGTTCTTACTTCATTTGGTGACGCTAAAATGGCTGTTATCAAGGTTGCTAAGGAAGTTCTCGGTCTCGGCCTCAAGGAAGCTAAGGAAGTTGTTGAGTCAGCTCCTAAGGCTATCAAGGAAGGCGTTTCAGAGGCAGAGGCTAACGAGATCAAAGAGAAGTTCGAGGCTGCTGGTGCAACTATCGAGATCAAGTAATCATTTACTTCTCAATAATAAACTGCTGTACTCCGGTACAGCAGTTTTTTTATGTCCTACAGACTATGGAAAAGGGGTGCATGAACAGGTTCTTAAACATCAGACCGTTCGAGATTTTCGGTCAGTTTTTCCAATAGTTCAAGAACGGCTTTTATCCCGTGATCGCAGTATTTGAAATAGGTGTAATAACCTCCTGTGATGAGAAACGTCAGGAGCATCCTGTCATCTGTTGAAGGCTCAAAATCGGGGTGAGCCGTTTTTATCAGCTTCATAAGCTCTCTCTCGAAGATAGTCATGAAACTGCTGCTGCGAGTTCCCTCGAACAGCGTCTTTATCATCTGCTCATTTGAAGCGAAAGAGATAGTCAGTTCTCTGACGAATTTTCTGTTGTCATTGAAAATAAATTCCGGGTGTTCGATAGAATTCAGCACCGAGAGGACGGTATCGAGTTCGAGCGATTCGGAGAGGTCGTAGATATCGTGATAATGCAGATAGAACGTAGCCTTGTTTATCTGGGCGAGCGAGGAAAGCTCCTTGACGGTGATCTTTTCAACAGGCAGTTTTGACCTTAATTGCAGGAAAGCGTTGATGATATTTCTTTTGGTTTTTTCGACTCTGAGATCCATGAGATACCTCCCGAACGACAATTTTAGATATGTGTAGCATAAGCGACGTGTGTGGAAAAGTGCTTATTGAAAAGGCACTTTTTTTTGTTATAATTGTATTATACAGTATTGAGATGATGATGTCAATTAAGGCAAAAAGAAAAAAGAAAAAAATAAAATAAAAAACGGCGAAGCCGTCATAACGGGAGTCGAAAGGGGTTTGGGGAAAACGTCCGCTGCAACAGCGGGAGCGACTCCGGAGCGGAGCTGTTGCGTCACTCTGCGGACGTTGCCCCCATTTTAAATAGGGGGGGTGGTTCACGATGAAAGGGGGCATTAATTTGTCAGACTGTCAGAAATTTTCTAAGACTTATTCTTTCTGCTGCTGGTATGTTATCCTCGGCAATGCGGCGGAGGCGGCTGTCAGAGCAGGGTATTCTCCCGAAACGGCTTGTGAGGAGGGCATGAAGCTCCTTGCTTCCGGCAGGTGCAGGCGGCTCATCGGCAGTATGAGAGAGTCGCTCTCAGATCAGGGCGGCATCATCTCCGGACTTCGCAGGCTCGCTTTCGGGAGCTGTTCAGATGCGGCGGCTCTCGCTTTCGCTGACGAACTTCCCTCACCGGAAGTCATGCGGAGTCTCGACCTCTTCAATGTGTCAGAGATAAAGCGTGTCAAGGGCGGCGGCGTGGAGATAAAGTTCTTCGACAGGCTCAAAGCTCTCGAAAAACTCTGGGAGCTGGAGAACGCTTTCTCCGACAGGGACAAGGCGGCAGGCCTTATCGGGGCGTTGCTCTCTTCCGCAGAGGAGGGCGGAAACGATGAAGATGATCCGGCTCTCTCCTAAACAGAAACTCACTATGAACTGGTGGAATTCTCCGGCTTACAGGGATATGGACGCTGTTATATGCGACGGGGCGGTCAGGAGCGGAAAAACGCTCTCGATGTCGCTCGGATTCGTCTTCTGGGCATCGATAAGATTTTCCGGCGGATATTTCGCAATTTGCGGAAAGACCGTCACTTCCCTGCGAAGAAACGTCATCGCTCCGCTCCTGCCGGTACTGGGCGGATACGGCTTCATCTGCTGTGAGAAAGTCAGCCGCAGTTACATCGATATCACGTTCGCCGGAAGAACGAACAGGTTCTATCTCTTCGGCGGAAAGGACGAGGGTTCGGCGGCTCTCATTCAGGGAATGACGCTTTCGGGCGTGTTCTTCGATGAAGCCGCTCTCATGCCGAGGTCGTTCGTCGAGCAGGCTCTTGCAAGATGCTCCGTCGCCGGCTCGAAAATGTGGTTCAACTGCAATCCCGGAAATCCGGCTCACTGGTTCTACAATGAGTGGATAAAAAAAGCCGCCGAAAAGAGGGCGTTGTATATCCATTTCACTATGGACGACAATCCCTCGCTCTCAGAAGCCGTCAGGGAGCGTTACAAAAGGCTCTATTCAGGCGTTTTCTATGAGAGATTCGTCCTCGGCAGGTGGACTGGCTCGCAGGGCCTCGTCTATCCGATGTTCGGCTCTCACCTCGTCTTCGATGAGGAGATATGCTGCGAAAGATTCATCATTTCATGCGATTACGGAACGGTCAACCCGTCCTCGTTCGGTCTGTGGGGACTCAGCAGAGGTGTCTGGTACAGATTGAAGGAATATTACTATTCCTCTAAAAAAGAGGGGATATCCCGCACCGACGAGGAACATTATGCCGCCCTGGAAGAACTTGCCGGAAACAGAGTCATCGAAAAAGTCATCGTCGATCCCTCTGCCGCAAGTTTTATCGAGTGTATCCGCAGACACGGCAGATTCCGGGCGGTCAGAGCCGATAACGACGTTATCACCGGTATCCGTACCGTAAGCAATGCCCTGCGTCAGGGGAAAATGAAGTTCCACAGCTCGTGCCGTGACATCATCAGGGAATTTTCCCTCTACTGCTGGAACGAACGCTCTCCCAATGACGCTCCCGTCAAGGAGAATGACCACGCTATGGACGATATGAGATATTTCGCCGCCGACGCTTTCGGAAAAACAAACGAAGATTCCCTCATAGTAATGTCCATACCACGCTGACACCGTTCAACCAATGACCGGTACTTATCGGGGTGTCCTCTCCTTTTCGTGGGGGAAACCTTTCTGAGGAAAGGTTCTCCCCCACACCCCCTTCCAAAGACTTTTAACATGATTTTTTCCTGACAGGGACACCAACGATAATTT
>CADBQF010000387.1 GCA_902796705.1 Ruminococcus flavefaciens | reverse complement strand
GCCTTTTCCGTTCCATATTCCGGGTTGATCGGGAGCGATGTATTGTTCAAGATCGTTGAGATGATCGGGACTGTTCTGATAAAGTCCACGTATCGCTGCAACTGAATTATGAATGGCAGTTTTCATATCGCACCCTTTGAGAAGCTCACGGGCAGCAAGACAGTACAAAGCACAGCAGACCTGATTCGTTATATTCCCGTGAGTTATCAGGCATTGAGCGTGTGCATCACGTACAAGCTCATAGTCACTCCCTTTATGCCAGAGGGCAAGCGGAAGAACTCGCATCAAAGCACCGTTGCCTTTTCCGTCCGGGCGGACAAATCCGCACTGTTCAGGCGGAGTGCCGAGCTTATACTGATGAAGAGCCATAGAAGTCTGTATCCCCACATCGAAGACTTTTCCGTCTATAGCCCACAGACCGTTTTCGTACCAGCCGAGCAATTTGTCAGAGAGATCTTTAAGGTCAAATCTGCCGCAGCTAAGCAGGCTGTCGAGCAGACACATCGCCTGAGCTCCGTCATCTGACCAAGTGCCGGGAAGCACGGAACTATGCGAACGGAGAAATCCTTCCGGCGGTGTCATTTCTATAAGTTCCATAGGCGGTATCTGATCGGCTCTGTGAAATTCATACGGAACACCGAGTGCATCTCCGGTGAGAAGTCCCAGTATACCTCCGAAGATCCTGTTTTCAGCAGACGACAATTCTTTCATTCTTATCAGCTTCTTTCTTAAAGGGTGATTATTTTATCAGCAGTTTTTTCTCTGAACTGCTCATCATGTTCAACAATAAGCATCGAAGGCCTGTATTCGAGCAGAAGCTCCTCTATCTGTATGCGAGAGAAAATATCGATGTAGTTTAGCGGCTCGTCCCAGATATACAGATGAGCAGGTAAGGCGAGACTTGAAGCTATAAGGACTTTTTTCTTCTGTCCTTCCGAAAGTTCGCTTATATCTTTAGTGAACTGTTCACGCTCCACACCGAGATTCCGCATGATAGTGCAGAAAAGCGTCAGGTCGATGCCGTTTTTCGTGCAGTGCTGCTGTATAGTTCCCGACAGATGTGAAGTATCCTGATCGATATACGAAACTATCAGACCTGATGGAACTTCAAAAGTACCGCTCTCTGAAAATCCCGGAGCATTGCTTATACCAAGGGAATGAAGTATCCTTTTGATAAGAGTGGATTTTCCGCACCCATTGCTTCCGTGAAGAAAAGTTATCTCCCCACGTCTGATGCTGAATGTGAGATCGCCAAACAGCGTTTTTCCGGTATTTTCGTATGTGAACGAGTAGTCACGCACGTTGATGAGCGTTTCCCTGTGATATGAAAGAGGGGAGAGCCTGAGGTCTTTTTTTCTCTCGATATCATTGAGCAGACCTTCCTTGCGTTCGATCTCACGATCGATACGCTTTTCGATAGATGAGACACGGCTCTGCATTTTTTTAGTTTTAGCAGCAATGAACGAACGGGTACTTATGCAGCGGTCATGTTCCTTTACGGGATCAAATCCTATTTTTGTACGTTCATTCTTGTCAGCCCAGTCAGAAGTACGTTTTGCAGCCTGACGGAGTTTTTTTATCTCACGGCGGTGTTTGTCGTTTTCAGCGAGGGCAAAACTGTCGTGACGCTGTTTATTATCCCACCAGCTTGAAAAATTACCGTTCTGCACTTCAATGCTCTGCCTGTTCAGGACAAGCACATGATCGCAGCAGGCATCGAGCAGGTCACGGTCATGCGAAACGAGAATGAATCCCTTTTTTGATGCGAGATATTCTTTTACCTTCTCACGGGAGAGAGCATCGAGATGATTTGTAGGCTCATCGATGAGCAGGAATTCATTTTCTCCCGAAAACAGCACAGCGAGCAGAACTTTAGTCCTCTGCCCGTGACTGAGCGAACTGAACGGACGATAGAGTATATCCGCCTCCTCACCGAGAAGTGAAAGCTCTGTTATTACCCTCCATATCTCACGTCCCGGTCTTACGTCATCGATGAAGGAAGCCGCATCTGTCTGCAAATACTCATCGCCTATCTGATACGGGAAATACTCAAAAACAGTATCAGAAGCGATATTTCCGGTAAATTCGAGCTGACCGAGCAGCAGCCGCAGGAACGTGGTCTTACCCTTGCCATTCCGCCCTATGAATCCGAGTTTCCAGTTGGTATCGATCGAAAAAGAGACATTTTCAAATATATTATCCGGGCTTCCGTCGTAGCAGAAGCTCATATTGCTTACGTTTATCTGTGACATAGACATTCCTCCTTAGATATGGCAAACTTCATTTTTACGGAAGTGTGATGCACTATAAAAACAGGACTGTCATCTGTCAGACAGTCCTGTTATGAATCCTATAACCCAAAAGGAGATGACATGGTATGTCACCTGAATAGATATAAAAATACAAAAGAGGTTATGAGATCATAATCCACTTCTGACAGCATGACAAACAGTATGTCCATATAGACATACGATCCGTATATTCATGTGTTCAAAAGCAGATCATTCTTTCATCTTTCCACCTCTTTCAGAAATTTCACGGCATCGGCCGCAACAATAATATAACATATATTATCGGATTTGTCAAGTACCTGAATAAAAAAACCGGAAGTACCATTTCTGATACTTCCGGAACGTTATCAGTCATTCATGAATGCATCGAATCCACAGTAAGCCATATATGTATCGAGCTTTGAAACGATCTCATACGGAGCGTGCATCGAAAGCACCGGAACTCCCATATCTATCGTATCAACGTTGAGGTTAGCTATATAAGCAGCAACAGTTCCGCCGCCGCCTGCATCGACTTTTCCGAGTTCACCTGTCTGCCAGATGAGCTTTTTTGAGTCCATAAGTCTTCTTATGCGTCCTGTGAATTCAGCAGAAGCATCAGAAGTGCCTGATTTGCCTCTTGCACCTGTATACTTTGTGATGCAAACGCCATGGTTGATATATGCACAGTTAGCACGCTCGTTCACATCGGGGAAAGTAGGATCAAATGCAGCATTTACATCGGCTGAAAGGCACTCAGAAGCGGAAAGGACTGTTCTTCCGTCAGTGCCGAATATCTCAGCAAGGTCTTCGATGAAGTATTTCAGATAAGACGAGCAGAGGCCTGTATTTCCGTCGCTGCCTGTCTCCTCCTTGTCTGTGAGTACCGTAACGACCGTATGTTTAGGTTTTTTGCATTCAAGAGTAGCAGCAAGTGCAGTATAGGCACAAACCTTGTCATCATGACCGTAAGCACCGATCATGCTTCTGTCAAGTCCTACATCCTTCGCCTTGAAAGCTGGAACAGCTTCGAGTTCAGCGGAGATGAAATCGCTTTCTGTTATGCCGTATTTATCGTAGAGTATATTGAGGACAGCAAGCTTTACGGCTTCGCTCGTTTCACTGAATTTGTACGGTCTTGAACCAACGATGATATTGAGCTGTTCACCGGTGATGCCCTTGGCAAGAGTCTTTG
>CADBQF010000386.1 GCA_902796705.1 Ruminococcus flavefaciens | reverse complement strand
CCATGAAGCGGTGATGATGCCGTTTCTCTCTGTAGCCCATTCGATGCAGCGTTCAGTAGTGCCGTCGTCCCAGCCGTAGAGCGGATTATAGTTCATGAAGTCAACGCCTCTGATAGCGGGAACTTTGCCGGTGAGGTCTTCGAGGAACTCATTCTCCCACTCATAATTGCCCTTGTGACCGCCGCCGTAGATCTCCTGCTGACCGGAGATTATGTGGCTTCCGTAGACGCTCTTGAGGTAAGCCATGAGGGACTTAGTCTCGGCAGTAGCTTTTTTATCTGTAAGCTCATCTGTAGCGAGAGTATAGTCATGCTTGGGAGTAACAGAAACAGTTACCTTATCGATAGCCATATAGCCGTATTCGCTGACGAATTCGATAGTATTCTCGCCCTTGTTGAGGCGGAAGCTTCCGAAACTGAAATCGAACCAGTCCTCGCTGTAGGGCATGAGAAGCCTGCGTTTGATGCCGTTCACAGAAACAGTCTGTTCTCTTCCTTCCTCATTGAGAGTCTGGGCAGCTCTTACGCTGATAGTGTACATACCGTCTTCGGGAACGTTGACGGTGAAAGAAACAGAGCCGTTAGTGAGGTAGTGGAATCCTTTACCTGACGGATCAGCAGGATTCGGGCCGTAATTCTGAGTCCACAATTCAGCACCCTCCATATCTTCGCCCTCGATCGTGTAGGGGAAAGTTGTCACATCGGTGTCAGCAGCCTGAACGGGCATAACAGCAGAAAGCGAAACTGCTGTCATAGCAGAAGCGGCGATAGCTGACAGGAATTTTTTAAGCTTATTTTTCATAATTTAATATCCTCCTTGATTAAATTTGCCTAATAAGTTAATCATCAAGTATATTATACAATTGTATTTCAGATTTGTCAATAGTTGTTTGGCAATAAAATATAAATTATTTTGGGATAATTTAAGGTAATATACTTATTAGATAATTTGAGATAACCAAAGGAAGTAAAGGAAAAGATTAGATAAAAGAAAATAAAAAAACGGCGAAGCCGTCATAATGGGAGTCAAGGGGGATAATATCCTCCTTGCAGGGGTGAACGAGGGGACGGAGTCCCCTAAGAACAGAGCAAAGCGGCGAAGCTCGCTTTGCGGCCGTTCAGGACTTACTGACACTCAAGCAGAAAACCCACCGCCGGAACAAACGGAACACCGCCAGTTTCTTTTATTTTATATATATTTCTGACTCTTTCCCTATCTCACCTTCCAACACATAATTCACCGTATACGTCATCGAACTCTCACTCATCGTCCTCTTTACGTGCCTTTCCTTTATCACCGTATCCTCCGGTATAAAATTCTTCTCATAAAGATATATCCTCTCACAAAGTATCTCATCTACCTGTTCAGCACTGCGAACCGTTTGTCTGACCTTTTTTTCATACGTGACTTCTTTCCTCATGCCTAAAGGAAGTTCCTTGCCGAATAATTTAAGTTCCGAATCAAAGCTGTCCGATGTACTGTGAGCGTATTTTTCTCCGCCAAACGGCAATGGCACTTCAAGGCTGAAAAGTTCCAGCGAACGCTTTACAGAACTTCTCCCGGTGTAAATTTCGCTCTCCTCCGCAAAAGGCTCTTCAAAAACGGCAGTTTCCTCATATATGCCGGTAATTCTGCCGAGTGCGTGGCAGTAAGATGTTCGCCCCTGTTCATCGGTGACGACTCCGGAGATAATCACGCCGCCGGCAGGAACATTTTCGCCTATCAGGTGCATGAGCATACCGTCATTGACGACTGCACCCGTTATCGTTGCATCGTGAGCCGAAACTATATTGCAGGGAAGCCTTCCGGCGGCTTTTTCCGGGACGGGGACAGGCTCGGTTACTTCAACGACAATGCGGTTCCCGGTGCGGTGCATTCCTGCCCATGCGATGCCGTCAACTTTCACCCGGAGCTGATTTTCGCAGAGCTGATAGTTTATATCCCGGAAAGGCGTGCCTTTTTTCAATCCGCTCTCCTCAAGGGCGGCGAGTATGACTTCATCGCTGACGGTGGAATTTCCCTGTATATCGATAGT
>CADBQF010000385.1 GCA_902796705.1 Ruminococcus flavefaciens | reverse complement strand
TTAAGACCGACCTGCGTATAAACGTTCGCCTTTCGGAGTTCATGAAGCAGCCGACTCTGCGGAATCTCATCGATACCATACAGACCGGCATCTCCGGAAATTCATTCGTCACCGGAAAAAATGAAGACGAATCATACGACGAGAACGCTCCCTTTGAGCTTACCGACCTCCAGCAGTCCTACTATGTCGGCAGACAGTCCGGCATGAAGCTCGGAGGAATGCCCACTCACGTCTACACCGAACTCATCTGCTCCGACTACGACCACGCAAAGCTCACGGAGACTTTCAATATCCTGATAAAGCGTCACGATATCCTCCGCTGTGTATTCGATGAAAACGGAATGCAGCGAGTCCTCCCCGAAGCATCTATAGGCGAGATACCTTACGAAGATATATCATCTCTCCCCGAAGCCGAAAGGGAAGCGTATCTGACAAAGAAACGCCACGATATCAATTTCCAGATACTCGATATGACGAAAGCTCCCCTCATAGGCGTTTACGTCACGAAGTACAGTGAGGACAGGCATATCATCAGCATTTATTTCGACAGCATGATAATAGACGGCTGGAGCTTCAACAATCTCATCTACGAGATCGACCTCATCTACAGAGAGGGAGCAGGCAGCCTGCCCGTGCTGAAAAACTCCTTCCGCAAGTACATGGCACACCGCAGCAACATCTATTCAGAGGAGGAGAAAAAGGCAGCATCAGCCTACTGGGACGAGAAGATAAAGACTTTCTCCGGCCCGCCCGAACTTCCCGTGAAGACCGATCCTCATTCGCTTGAAAAGATATCATATCACCGTGAATCACGCCGCATCTCCGAAGAAGTGTGGGATAAGCTCAGAGCTAAGGCAAATGCAGAGGGACTTTCACCGTTCGTCGTGCTTCTCACAGCGTACTGCCGGACATTGTCGTATTACAGCAGCAGCGATGAATTCCTCGTGAATATCCCCGTATCGACGAGAGCCGCTTCCGGGCTTGACCTTGACGACGTGGCAGGAGATTTCTCCGACTTCATGATAGTGAACGTAAAAGATCCCAAGAACGAATCTTTCTTCGATACAGCTTCAAGGATAAGGGACGAACTCTATGAGATGCAGGAGAACATGGCTGTCACCGGAACAGACGTTGTCCGCCGCATCAACCGCATGAACGGCGGTACGAACGGACTCCTCGCACCGGTAGTATTCACGAGCATCGCAGAGACAGGCAGACCTGACAACAAGACGCTCCTGTGCGATTATTTCGAGAGCCATACGAACCTCATCTGGATAGATTTCGTCGTAACGAAATGCACCGGCTTCGTCAGCATAAGCATCGACTATGTTGAGCAGCTCTTTGAGGATTATCTCATGAACAGGATAGCCGATACATATCTTGACATGATAGAGGAATTCGTGGAAGATTCCGATTCATGGAAAAACGTCACACATATAACGCTCTGTGACAGTGACAGGGAGATAATATCTTCCGTGAACGATGCCGTATATATCCCCCCGGAGATATCATACGCAGAGATGGTAAGACGCTCCATAGCCGCCTACGGAAAGAAAACGGCTGTATACACCGATGCGGAAGATTACAGCTATGAGAAGTTCTTCGGCATGGTAAGTGCGTTCGCAGAGCGATTCACCGGAACAGGAAAGCGTGTCGCAGTCCTCTGCGGAAAGGGCATAAAGCTCTTTGTCGCAGCCGCAGCAGCCGTACTCTCCGGAAACGTATATGTACCGCTCGACTATGATTATCCAGACGAGGTCATGAAAGCCTGCCTTGACGATCTTTCGCCGGAATATATCGCCGCCGACAGCAAATGGGCAGAAAAGGCATCACAGTTCAGCGATGCAGAGATAATTGATCTTGACAAGGAAGAATTCTCCGTCCATTCGCCCGAACAGATACACTTCACCGACAAGAAGCCAGAAGATATCTTCTGCATCATACACACATCAGGTTCTACCGGAAAGCCGAAAGGCATCGAACTGCGTGAAGAGAGCCTCCTTGCGTGCTTTACCGCTTCGGAAAATATATTCGGCATCGATGAGAATGACTGTATCCTCGCACTGACGAACCACTGCCACGATATGTCGCTCTTTGATATATTTGCAATGTACACATACGGAGCAGCAGTATGCGTCATAGATCAGGAAAAGTGGAAAGATCCCACAGCATGGGGCGAGGCGATCCTTGCACATAATGTTACGATGTGGAATTCCGTTCCGTCGTTCATGCAGATACTTCTCGACATATCCGGAGACAGGGCAGGGGAGATCGTCGGCAGACTGAAAACGATAATTCACGGCGGCGAAAAGTTCGAGCCTTCCGAGGCAGAAAAACTCAGCAGGCTGAATCCCGGCTGCGTGCTTTTCAATGTGGGCGGCCCGTCGGAGACAACTATCTGGAATATCACCCACCGCATCACGCAGAAAGACATCGACAGGGGAGATATCCCCTACGGCAAGCCGATACCCGGTTCGGCATATTATATCCTTGACAGCACTCTCCAGCCCGTGCCGGTAGGAGTCGAGGGAAATATGTTCATCGGCGGAATAGGCGTTTCCGGCGGCTACATCAACGCTGCCGAGAGCAATAAGAATTTCATAAAAACAGAGGACAAGGGCGTTATATTCAACTGCGGAGACAGAGGTTTCGTCGGCATGGACGGCGAGATATATTTCCGTGGAAGAAAAGACGATCAGGTCAAGATAAACGGCAAGAGGATAGAGCTTGACGGCATAAACAGTGCCGCACTCACGGTCAGCGGAGTCAGCGATTCAAGCGTGCTTTTCGTAAAGGAAATGCTCCGCATCATACTTTTCTATGTGTCAGATACACTTGATCCGGACGATATCAAAAACGCTCTCAGGGAAAAACTCCCCGACCACATGATACCTTCCGCCTGCATAAAAGTTGAGAAGATCCCCTACACCCACGCCGGCAAATCCGACAAAAAGACGCTCCGCCGCATATTTGACGAATATGAAGCATCACGTCCGGAAGCCGCAAAGGAATACGATACCGATGAAAAATTCATGGAAATATGCAGAAAGTGCCTTGACGATGAAAATATAATGCCGTCAGACAATTTCTTTGCAGCCGGAGGAAATTCCGTCACAGCGATAAAGCTCCTTGCCTGCATCAGACAGACCTACGGAGCAGAACTCGGCTTCGACAGCGTATTTACCGCACCGATATTCGTAGAACTTTATGAAAAGGTAAAGAACAGCACTTCCGCCGGAAATTCCGGAGCGAATGAGGAACAGACCGACAATTCCGGCAGATATCCGCTCTCGTTCAGTCAGGAGGGCATATGGTTCGACAAGCTCATGGGAGAAGATCTCAAGAACGTCATCGGACTCATACTCAGCCTTACGGGAGAAGTTGATATCGACAGGCTCGAAACGGCACTTGACCATGCAATAAAGCATTTCAGCATGATAAGAACGGCAGTCCGCACCGACGAAGACCACCGCCCGTATCAGACGATATGTCCGCCGGAAGACTTTGAGCTTGACTATGATGATATCTCGGAGGAAGAAGACAGGGACGAACTTCTCAGGGAATACTATGACAGCTATGCACATTCAGATGATGTATTCGATTTTGAGAACGGAAAGCTCTACAGATTCGTGCTTCTCAGAACGGGCGAAAAGGAATACCAGCTCCTCTGTGCGTTCCACCATATCATATGCGACGATATCTCGATAAAGGTATTCACGAAATATATCGAGAACGAATATTACGGCATTTCGGGCGATGAAGCGGAAGATAACAATTTCCTTGCACACGCACTCAGCGAGAGGAAGATAACAGGCGATGACATCGAAAAGCTCGGAACTGACATATCAAAGCTCCGTCTGATAGAACTTCCCGGCCGTGTGAGCGGAAGCGGATACGAGAGGCATTCCGTGAGATTCACCGGAGAGACAGCCCAGAAGATAGCAGAATACTGCACAGCACACAGCATCACGGAGAGCATATTCATGCTTGCGGTATATGCAAGGACGCTCAGCAGACTGACGAATGAAAAGGTCATACCGATAGGTTTCCCCGTATCGAAGCGTGAAGCATCGAAGCAGGATACATTCGGAATGTATATAAATATGTCGGTAGTAATAGCAGACTGCACCGGAAGCTTCACAGATACGGCAGAGTGTGTAAGAGATCATATATTCAAAGA
>CADBQF010000384.1 GCA_902796705.1 Ruminococcus flavefaciens | reverse complement strand
GGCGATGCAGAGCATCCGGAGGTCAAAGGCATCGTTGGTCATTGTGACGAAAATCACCTTGTTTTCAAGGATAATTTTGAGCTAAAAGACTTTTTTGAGAAAAAATATGAAAATTTGAAAAAAAAGGTTGCAATTGTCGCTCAAACAACGTATAATATAGTAGTATGGGGCGAGTGTTTAAACGTGATCCCGGAGAATGATCCCGATATTGAAATTTTTGATACCATATGCAATGCTACTGACACAAGGCAGTCAGATGCCAGACAGCTCGCTATGCAGTCCGATATAATGCTTGTTGTCGGAGGCAGACATAGCTCGAATACTGTCAAGCTCTATGAGGTGTGCAGCCGGTACTGCAAGACGTATCATATTGAAAATTCGGAGGAACTTCGTGCTTTAAAGCTTCCCAATGCTGAAAATATCGGCATTACTGCTGGTGCTTCCACACCGGCTTATATAATTAAGGAGGTAAAAACCACTATGACAGAGAATGAAAATCTCACTACAAATCCCGATGAGGAGATCGACTTTGCCGAGGCTCTCGACCAGTCGTTCAAAAAAATACATACAGGAGAGAAAGTAAAAGGTACAGTTGTTGCTGTTAACAATACAGAAGTGATCGTTGACCTCGGTACAAAGCACACAGGCTATGTTGCTCTTGATGACCTTACCGACGACCCGTCTAAGAAGCCTGCTGATATCGTTAACGTAGGCGACGAGATCGACCTCGTTGTTATCAAGGTGAACGATGCTGAAGGTACTGCTGCTCTTTCCAAGAGAAAGGTAGACGAGCAGGCCGGCTACGAGACTATCGTTAAGGCTAAGGAAGAGGGAACTGTTCTTGAAGGCGTTGTTCAGCACGTTGTAAACAAGGGCGTTACTCTCAGCGTGAACGGCGTAAGAGTATTTATCCCTGCTTCACAGACAGGCCTTCCGAGAGGTGCAGAGCTTGAGCAGCTCCTCAAGAAGAAGGTAGAGTTCATCATCATCGAAGTTACTGAGGGCAGAAAGAGAGCTGTCGGCTCTATCAGAGCTGTACAGAACGCTAAGAAGGAAGAGGCAAGAGCTAAGTTCTGGGATACTGCTGCTGTAGGCGACACATTCACAGGCAAGGTAAAGTCTCTCACAAGCTTCGGTGCATTCGTTGACCTCGGCGGAATCGACGGCATGGTACACATCTCTGAGCTTTCATGGAAGCGTATCAAGCATCCGAGCGAAGTTGTCAGCGTTGGCGACACTCTTGAAGTTTACATCAAGGATCTCAACCGTGAAGAGAACAGGATCTCTCTCGGATACAAGAAGCCTGAGGATAATCCGTGGGAAGTATTCAAGGCTAACTACAAGGTAGGCGACGTAGTTGACGCTACTATCGTTTCTATCACATCATTCGGTGCATTTGCACAGATCATCGACGGAGTTGATGGTCTTATCCACATCTCCCAGATCGCTGACAAGAAGGTTGACAACGTAAAGGATATCCTCTCTGTAGGTGACGTTGTTAAGGTAAAGATCATCGATATCGACACAGAGTCCAAGAGGATCAGCATCTCTATGAGAGCTCTTCTTGAAGGTTCTTCTGACGAAGAAGCTTCTGACGAGGACGCTGAATAATAAAGTCTAACAAGAGAGCCGTACAGAAATTTGTACGGCTCTCTTTCATATTTATGGAGGTTATAAGTAATTTACGCTTTAACTGATGCTTCTTATGAAGTCTGAATGCTTTTGTATATTTCTTATGATATTATTATACAATATAACGCAAGTTATGTCAATATCGCAGATATAGAAATTATACAGAAGGTTTTGTAAATTATGCCAAAACTTTGCCGTGAAATTAATATCTAATGAGATTTATACACATCGTAAAACCGGCGGAGGAACTTTTTATGCAGTCTGAACAAAGATGAGACACGCTTTGTGGACACGAATTTTTTTATCTTCCGTACTTGTAATTTTCAGTAAGGTGTTGTATAATAGTAATATGTGTTAGGAGGTACAATCGTATGAATAATGAGATGAAGACAGGTTTTGACAATGACAAATATCTTAAATTGCAGTCGGAGCATATCCGCCAGAGGATAGCACAGTTCGGAGACAAGCTCTACCTCGAATTCGGCGGAAAGCTCTTTGATGACTTCCACGCTTCAAGAGTCCTTCCGGGATTCAAACCGGACAGCAAGCTCCAGATGCTCCTCCAGCTTAAAGATGATGCAGAGATCGTTATAGTCATCAATTCGGCTGATATAGAAAAGAACAAGGTGAGAGGCGACCTCGGCATCACCTATGATCTGGACGTTATAAGACTCTTCAACGTGTTCACAAAGATCGGACTTTACGTAAGCAGCGTCGTCCTCACAAGATATGAGGAACAGCCGGCTGTTCTCGCTTTCCAGAGCAGACTTGAAGCTCTCGGCGTAAAGGTCTACCGCCATTACAACATAAAGGGTTATCCCTCAAATCTCCAGAAGATAATCTCCGACGAGGGCTACGGAAATAACGAGTATATCGAAACCACACGCCGCCTTGTCGTTGTTACTGCCCCCGGACCGGGAAGCGGAAAAATGGCTACCTGCCTCTCTCAGATCTACCACGAGCATAAGCGTGGAGTGAGTGCCGGCTATGCCAAGTTCGAGACTTTCCCGATATGGAACCTGCCGCTCCGTCACCCGGTAAATATCGCATACGAAGCCGCTACTGCCGACCTCAACGATGTGAATATGATCGATCCGTTCCACCTCGAAGCATACGGAAAAACTACCGTCAACTACAACCGTGACGTTGAGATCTTCCCCGTTCTGAATGCTATGTTCGAGAAGATACTCGGTGAATCCCCCTATAAATCGCCTACTGATATGGGCGTAAACATGGCAGGAAACTGCATCGTCGATGATGAAGTAGTCTGCAAGGCTGCCTGTGATGAGATAATCCGCAGATACTACACTGCTATGTGTGATTTCAGAAAGGGACTTATTTCCGAGGAAGAAGTGTACAAGCTCGAACTCCTCATGAAGCAGGCAAATGTCTCTACTGATGACAGAAAAGTCGTTGCCGCCGCCCTCGCAAGAGAGGAAGAAACTCACGCTCCTGCTGCTGCTATGGAACTCCCGGACGGAAAGATACTCACCGGACGTACATCGGAACTCCTCGGTGCTGCATCTGCACTCCTCCTCAATGCACTCAAATACTTCGGAGGTATCCCGGACGATGTGCTTCTTATGTCTCCCCATGTCATCGAGCCTATCATGAACCTCAAAGTAAAGCACCTCGGCAATAACAATCCGAGGATACACACAGACGAGACTCTCATTGCCCTTTCGATATGTGCAAATACAGACGAGAACGCCAGAAAAGCAATGGAGCAGATATCAAAGCTCCACGGCTGTGAGGTGCATTCTACAGTCATACTCTCGGCAGTTGACGAGAGAACGTTCAAGAGACTCGGCGTGAACCTCACCTGCGAGCCGAAATATCAGTAAGATATGAACTATGATGAAGCTCTCGCTTTCCTGAAAGCTGCCTCCGGACGGGGCAGCATCATGGGACTTGAAAGGATAGCGGAACTTATGAAAAAACTCGGCTCTGTGCAGGAAAAAGTCCCGGTGATACATATTTCCGGAACGAACGGAAAAGGTTCTTTCGGAGCTATGATGTCATCAGTTCTGCACAGTGCAGGGTATACAGTCGGAAGCTTTTCATCACCGGCGATAACCGATGTGACTGACCAGTTCAGGATAAACTGTGAACCGGTCGGAAAAGATGACTTTGCCGGTCTGATAGATGAAGTATCAAAGGCTTGCAGCGAAATGTCCGATCTTCCAACGGAATTTGAGATACTCACCGCTGCGGCTTATCTTATGTTCGATAAGTTCAGATGTGATGTTGCACTTGTCGAGTGCGGAATGGGCGGAGATACGGATTCAACGAACGTCATATCTTCTCCGCTGCTGTCTGTGATAACGAATATCCAGTCAGACCATTGCAGGATACTCGGAGATTCGCTCGAAGAGATAGCCGCCCACAAAGCCGGTATAATCAAACCCGGCTGCCCTGTATATTACGGCGGCTGCGACGATGTTTACAGAATTATCCGCAGAAAAGCTGACGAGTCGGAGAGCGAGGTCTTCCTCCCTGTCATGGCTTATATGTCAGAGCCGGAATATACTCTCTCCGGAACGAAGTTCACCTATAAAGGCTATGAACTGACGCTTCCTCTGCTCGGAACATACCAGACTGAAAACGTCCTGAACGTGCTGTCATGCATCGATATCCTCCGGAGCAAGGGCGTTTATATCCCTTATACGGCAGTCCGAGAGGGACTTTCAAAGGCAAAATGGCACGGAAGATTTGAAGTACTCTGCCGCAGTCCGTATGTCATATACGACGGCTCTCACAATCCCGACGGCATAAAGCGTGCCGCCGAGAGTATCCGTATGTATTTCAAGGGGCAGAAAACAGCACTTCTCATCGGTATAATG
>CADBQF010000383.1 GCA_902796705.1 Ruminococcus flavefaciens | reverse complement strand
GAAAATATTATTTCAGGAGAGATGACAATGAAAAAGAAAATGATATTTATGCTCGCTGTCGCTATGATGCTCTGCGGCTGCGGAAAATATGCCGGCAGTTCCGATGAAGCTGCCAAAACACCGTCTGCTGCTTCTGTCCCGACCGAAACAGAAACTTCTTCCGAAGAGGAAACTACAGCAGAAGAAACGACCGAAGCTTCTTCCGCAGAAGCTGACATTGAGGATACTTCCGCCGCAGAGACAGAAACTTCCGCTGAGGAAGAAACTTCTTCCACCGCTGAGACGGCTGAAACTGACGTGACCGAGGAAGATATCCCGTCTGAAGACGTTTTCTCCGGCACTTACTCTGAGGAACACGCCGGCAGAGGCATCATCGAAGTCACAAAGGGAAGCGGAAATACCTACAATATCCATATCCACTGGGCAGGTTCGGCTCTTGAGGAAGCACAGTGGGACATGAGCGGCGAATTCAACGGCAGACAGGTTCTTGATTATTCTGACTGCGTTAAAACTCATGTGATATACAATGAAGACGGTACAAGCACTTCCGAGGTCGAATACACTGACGGAACAGGTTATCTCCAGATCTCTGAAGAAGGCGAAAAGACCGGTCTTGTATGGAACGACGACATCGAAAACGCCGGTGCTGATGCGTTCTTTGTTAAAAACTGAAAGAAAACTCCCGTGAACGCTATGCTCACGGGAGTTTTCCAATATCGTTAAGAGAACATTAAAGAGGTATCATCCTATTTCTTCGACTCTTACATTCGTGATATGGATAGTTTCGGTAGAACCGCACTTGCCCATATTGAATTCGAGTCTGCCGTTCGGATCGGTCTTTTCATTCATGTCAAAATCAAATGTGTATGTCTGTTTTTCTGTAGTGAGGGAGAGTTTTGTATCCTGTAAATATCTGATCCAGCCTGCATTCGGAGCTGAAACGCATACTATCATATCTCTCGGTGCATCTGCATAGGCATCGAAAGATGCACGGTATTTCTTGCCTTTTACCATAGGAAGTTCAGGCTGAACGAGCTGTACTGAGTATTCCTGTTTGCCCTCTGCCTCAGAGGTTATCACGATCTCGCCGTCCTTTATCTCGGCAGCACCTTCTCCGCCTTCAAAGAGGAGGAACTTCCAGTTTACGTCGTCTTCAAGGTTTTCGTCTTCTTCAAAATTGCCGTTATATATGAAGTTGCCGTCCGGGAGAGCTTCTCTGAGCTGCACCTGCGGCTTTGTAACGTCCATATCGTACTGTGGTTTCTGGTAAACACGCACATAGTCAACTTCAAACTGTGCCTTGTCGAAATCAGTCGTTTCATCAGGATCGCCCGGCCAGTCTCCGCCGACCGCAAGATTGAGCTGCACGAAGAACGGCTGATCGAACGGTGCCGGATAAGGCTTTTCTTCCTCGCCCTCGACTGCTGTGAACCAGTCATTGACCGTATGGTAAAGCTCACCGTCTATGAAGAACCTCATCTCGCCCGGTTCCCATTCTACGCTGAATTCATGGAAGCTGTCGGCAAAAGAACCCTTCTTCAGCTTGAAAGCCTTCTGCTGTTCGGCATGAGGTTCACCGTAATGGACTGTTCCATAAGCTTTAGTGACAGTGCTTCCGAGGACTTCCATTATATCGATCTCGCCGCACTTAGGCCACTGTCCGTAGTGATCCTCGTCAGTCGGCATCATCCATATAGCCGGCCATAAGCCCTGTCCTCTCGGAACTTTTGCACTTACGACGACTTTGCCGTACATAAAGTCCTTTTTATTCTGCGTTTTTATCTTGCCGGAAGTGTAATAGTCCTTTCCGTCCTTTTGCGTCTTGACAGCCTTGATAACGAGCTTGCCGTCCTTGACATAGACATTTTCTGTTGAAGTAGTATATTCCTGCAATTCGTTATTTGTCCAGCCGGGTTCGTGAGGATCGTAACTCCAGATATCCTCATTGAGCCTTCCGCCGTCGAACTCATCGCTCCAGAGAAGATCATATCCGTCTATCTGAGGAGTGCTTGTCGTTACACTGCCCGGAGCTGCTGACTGGCTTCCGGCAGATGATCCGCCGTTATCACCGCATGAGACCGCAGAGAACAAGAGCGTACAGGCTGCTGTCAGAGCAAGTAATTTGATCGTTTTCATATCCACATACCCCCTTATATGATATTCGATCTTACTATTATCATTATTATATAACAAACGGTTCTTTTTTTATATAAGGATTATTGTTTTTTTATAAAAATCGTGCTATAATTATATTAAAAAGGAGTGACATAAAATGGATACCAACAGGGAACTTTCCGTGAGGGAATACGCCATGCGTGAGAACAACGAGTTCCACGCTCCGTATATGCCTGAATTCGATTTCTATAATGCCGTCCAGAGCGGCGATACCGAAAAAGTTGCTGAACTATGCAGCACCGATTTTGATAAAAAAGTCGGTCTTGGCACTCTCAGCCGTAACAGTCTTCAAAATCTTAAATACCACTTCGTCATAACCGCTGCGATGCTCGCCCGCTACTGCATCGAAGCCGGTATGGAACACGAAACAGCTTACAATCTGAGCGACCTCTATATACAGAACTGCGACGACTGCCGGACTTCTGCCGGGATATCAGCTCTCCACCGTGAGATGTCCCTTGATTACACGCACCGCATGGCTAAGCTGCGTAAGGAAAAAGTCTCCTCAAAACAGATAGTTCTGTGCGTAAATTATATCTACAATAATCTCCATAAGAAGATATACGTGGAAGATCTCGCAAAACATACCGGTCTGAGCGTCAGCTATCTTTCACGCCTCTTCCGCAAGGAGACCGGCGAAAGCATCACCGAATACATCATCAAGAGAAAGATCGATGCCGCCAGAAATATGCTCAAATATTCCGACTATCCTCTTTCACAGATATCCGAGACTCTCGCCTTCTCATGTCAGAGCTATTTTACAAAGATATTCAAGACATATGAAGGCGTTACGCCTAAAAAATACCGTGATATGTACAGTTTCAGCCCTGAGATGAAAAACGGAAAACAGTATCATCAAAACACTTGATTTTTTATTTATTATGTAGTATAATTAAAATATATATCTTCGGAGGTGACATATCATTATGTACAAAAAAATTATATCATCGGTGCTGGCACTCTGCCTCGTTTCAGCACCGGTACAGGGAATGGGCTTTACATATGCAAATGCGGCTGGGACAGCTTCGTCTGCCGCTTTATCGGGTAAGTGCGGTGACGAGAACAGCGACATCTCGTGGACTCTCGATGAAAACGGCACACTCACCATAAGCGGCAAGGGCAGAATGCAGGATTTCGCCAATATCAGCGGAAAAACTGCTCCGTGGGACAGAAGTGCCGTAAAAGCTGTCGTTATCGGAAAGGGCGTAACTTATATCGGCAGTTACGCATTCTATTTCTGCAAGAACCTTGCAAGCGTTTCGCTGCCGGATACGCTCACAGGCATCGGCAGCAGTGCTTTCTCCGGAGGCGATTATTACTCCGCAGATGCAAAATTCAGTCTCACTTCGATAAAGATACCTTCATCTGTAACGTATATCGGCAGCAGCGTATTTGAAAACCTCACTTCTCTTGAGGAAGTCACTCTGCCTGAAAACGCAGCTTACTACGGTGCCGGAGTTTTCGACCGGACACCATGGTATGAGGCTTTGCAGGAAAAAGCCGGCTCTGATCCGCTCATTATCGGAAATGTCCTGTTTGACATCACCTCTGTCGAGGGAGATTACACAGTACCTTCCGATATCGTGAGCATTGCCGGAAATGCAGCGGCAGGCAACGCTGAGCTTACCGGCATCACATTCGGCAGCGGCGTAAAATTCATAGGAGAATCTGCTTTTCTAAGCTGTGATTCCCTTACATCTGTTACTGTCCCGCAGAATGTCGAACTGGTAGGTCAGCTCGCTTTCTACGGCAAAAAGCTCGAAGCGATAAACGTTGACACGAAAAATAAGAATTATATCTCTGTGGACGGTGTTCTTCTCAGCAAGGATAAAACACATCTCGTTGAATATCCCTGTGCTAAAAAAGATGCGTCATATACTGTCCCCTCAACTGTGAAAACTATCGATGAATACGCATTTTGCAGTTCCTCACAGGTAAAGGAGATAACTCTCCCGGAAGGTCTGGAAACTATCGGCAAAAGAGCATTTGCAGCGTGTACTTCATTGCAGGAGATAGTTATCCCGGACAGCGTGACTGATATCGGGGAATACGCTTTCCGTGAATGCTCATCTATGAAAAAGGCAACTATCGGCTCCGGTATCGAAACTCTCCCGGAAGATCTTTTCTTCAACTGTACAGGCATGACGAGCGTTGTGCTTCCGGATACGCTGAAAAAGATAAGCAATTCCGCTTTCTCATGGTGCAGAAGCCTTGAAAGCATCGAGATACCCGACAGCGTTGAAACGATCGAAGAGCAGGCTTTCTGGTGCTGTCTCGCTCTGAAGAGCCTCAAAACAGGCAGCGGTCTGAAAACTATCGGTGACAAAGCTTTCTATCAGTGCGGTCAGCTCGAAAATATCTCCCTGAATGAAGGCCTTGAGTCTATCGGTCAGCAGGCATTCTTTGAGTGTACTTCCGTCAAGGAGATAGTTATACCGTCTACTGTAACGAACCTTGCTGACCTCAGCTATTCAACGTCTTACTCAACAGGAATATTCGACGGCTGCACAAGTCTCGAAAAAGCCGATGTAAGATGCGGTGCTGCAACTCTTGGCAATTACATTTTCAATAACTGTACTTCGCTGAAGACCGTTCTGCTGCCCGATACTATGACAAGGATAGGCACAAGTGCTTTCTCCGGCTGTACTTCTCTTGAAGAGATCGGCCTCCCGGAGTCGCTCAAATATATCAACAGCAATGCGTTCAAGGGCTGTACAGGCCTTAAAGAGATCGTTCTCCCGGACAAGATATCAAGCATAGGTGCATCTGCATTTGCCGACTGCTCAAAGCTTGAAAATATCGAAATACCGGCTTCTCTGCGTACTATAGGAGCTAAGGCATTCTCCGGCTGCACTTCTCTCAGTTCAGTATATATCCCCGAAACTGTTACGTCTATCGGTGATGAAGCCTTTATAAAATTCGGAACTGATGCGAAATACACATATGATCTCTATGTACTCAGCCCCGTTTCCTCTGACATTTATACTCATGTGACATATCCTGTATTTATAAAGACTGAAAATCCCGATCCGGCATCGTTCTCGATCTCAGCCGGAATGAATTACACAACAAATGATACAAAGTACGATGATATCGATTTCACCGGAAATGACGGAAATAAGCTCCGCTCTGTCGAGGGAGGCTATATCTGGAATATCGAGCCGGAGAATACAGGTACTTTCAGCTGCATGGTTCTTGAAAAAGACGAGGATTCAACTGATATCGCCGCTGTATTCGACCTGACGATCAACGATTACGACACGGCATACTATGCGTGGATGGACGATGTCATCAGCTCAAACACGACAGAGGATATGACCAACTTTGAAAAAATGAGTGCTGTATCTTCTTATCTGTATGCTAATTTCAAGTATCTTACAAATGACGGTCAGTATCTTCTGACGCTTGCATCTGATCCTAACGGCCCGTACTTTGCCGCTCATCACTGGGATTCGTATATCTCACCGTCTGCTCTTTGCAATTTTGCTCTGAGGATAGGCGGATTCGATAAGGTAGACAGCCTGTACTCCAACTATGCACAGTACGGCTACTCATGGTCGAACGGCCACTATCTCTGCTACTGTGAAGCCGGCGGCGAGGGAAAATTCTATCAGGCCTGCCCGTTAGCGTCCACAGGTGGAGTTGATGTAACTTATATCGACCTCAGCGACGATTCACAGCTCTATCCTATAAACGGATACAAGAAGAACGAAGTGAACTATGAACCCGTTAAAATATCAGGAAAGACCGGTTCTAAGGCAGAATCATTTGCTCTTGCAAACGATATAGAGTTTATCGATGTTTCATTTGTAAAGGGCGATGCGAACGGCGACGGTTCATTTACAACAGATGATGCCGCACTGCTCCAGAAATATATCCTCGGTGATGCCTCCGCTAAAATAGTAAACTACGAAGCCGCAGACCTCACAGGTGACGGAATAATAGACGTATTCGACCTCATCCTGATAAAACAGCAGACTGTGCAATCCTGAACGGTCAGTCTGGTGCCGATCATTACTTGATAATGGACATATAATGTGAATGGGCGGTCTTATCCGCCCATTTTTCATATATAATACATTAGTTCAGAACCGGAGCTGCTTATATTATTGTAATGATCTGCAAGGTCTTCAAGTGTAACTTTCTCAAGAAATTCCTGCAAATAATCCGTTACCGGCGTCCAGACGCACTGTTCTATCGTTGTTTTAGCCGAAGCATCGAGCTTGTCACTGAATTCGGAGGGTTTCAGTATCGTACTGTCGAGTGCGTTCATTATATCGCTCAGACGTATCTCCGATGCACGGCGTGACAGGATATATCCTCCGCTCGCTCCCTTTACGCTGTTTACTATATTTGAATGTTTCAGGAGTGGAAGTATCTGTTCGAGATACTTTGCGGAGATATTGTTTCTCTTGGAGATGGCAGTCACCTTGACTACATCGCCTCTTCTGGAATTCACGGCAATATCGATCAGAGCCATAATGCCGCATTCTACTTTTGTTGATATCTTCATTTTTACCACCTCTTGAAAATTCAGCCGGAAGGCATATGTATTATTCCTATCTATATAGTAGTATAACATATTAAATTATTTTTTTCAAGACGATTCGATATAGTTTTTATTTATCATCGGTAATAGATTTATTCCATGCTTAAAGCCTGTGACTCCTATGAATTGACTTTTTTCCGAATATGCTGTATAATTTATCTGACATTGATTTTGGGAGGCCATACTATGAGACGAAGTGACAGAGAGATCACAGACAGCAGACAGATCGAAGCTTTTATCGCAAGAGAACAGATAATCAGGATCGCTTTCTATGATGACGGCGATATATACATCGTCCCCGTCAATTACGGATATATCTGCGAAAACGATAAATATACATTCTATTTCCACGGTGCAGGAGCCGGAAGAAAATTCAGCCTTGCAGCCGCTTCCCCGAAAGTCGGATTCGAGATTGACGGCGGTTATCAGCTCATCGAAGCAGATTCCGCCTGCAATTACTCCGCAAGATTCCAGAGCGTCATCGGAACAGGCACTCTGCATATCGTTGAGGATATTGCCGAAAAAAGAAAAGGCCTTGACACTCTGATGAAACAGGCTTCTCACAAGTCAGGCTGGAGCTATTCCGATGCCATGCTGAACGCAGTCACAGTTTTCCGGCTCGATGCCGATAAGCTTTCGTGTAAGGCGAAATGATCTTAACCAAATCTTAACTCCTTTCTTAACCGATTTCTTAACTATTCTATGCTACACTATATACAGAAACCAGTTAGGAGGTAATG
>CADBQF010000382.1 GCA_902796705.1 Ruminococcus flavefaciens | reverse complement strand
TTCAGATCAAATGTAAATATTTTTCTATACGATTTTTACTGTTTTCTGCAAAAAATTTCTCTCATTTTTATAGGAAGTTTGTATTTGAGGGGAAGTCTGAGCGGAACTGCAATGTCCGGATATATGGAAATATCATCAATTATGAATTATGAATTGTTAGTTTGCTCTGCTTGAGGCATAGTAAGTCCAGACCAGCCGCAAAGGTTCGCTTCGCTGCCTTTGCTACCTTGTCAGGGGACTCTGTCCCCTCGTTCACCCCTGCAAAAGGGACATTGTCCCTCTTGACTCCCATTATTGCCGGCTTCGCCGTTTTTTATTTTTTTTATTTTTATTTTATAAAAATGGGGGACTTTCGTCCCCCGTGCTTAGTCGGTTATCCCTGCCTGCTGTTTTGCTGCGGTGAGCGTATTCTTCATAAGCATCGATATCGTCATCGGGCCTACTCCTCCCGGTACAGGAGTGATGTATCCCGCTCTCTTCTCTGCTGATTCAAAATACACATCTCCGCAGAGTTTTCCGTTTTCGTCACGGTCCATGCCTACGTCGATAACGACTGCACCTTCCTTGACCATATCGCCTGTGATGAATTTAGCTCTGCCGACTGCTACTACAAGGATATCTGCTCCGAGGCATATCTCTTTGAGGTTCTTTGTCTTCGAGTGGCATATAGTAACTGTTCCGTTCTGCTGGAGAAGGAGCATTGCCTGCGGTTTGCCGACTATGTTGCTCCTGCCGACTACGACGCACTGCTTTCCGGAGATGTCTGTGCCGGTGCTTTCGATGAGTCTCATTACTCCGGCAGGTGTACACGGCAGGAATGAGTGGTCGCCTATCATTATGTGGCCTACGTTCGTCGGGTGGAATGCGTCTACGTCCTTTTCCGGCGAGATAGCGTTGATGACTGCCTTTTCGTCGATGTGTGACGGGAGCGGGAGCTGTACGAGTATTCCGTTCACTCTGTCGTCACGGTTGAGTACGTTCACAAGATCGAGGAGCTGTTCCTGTGTGGTGTTCTCGTCGAGTGCATACTCGAATGACTGGAAGCCGACTTCCTCACAGGCTTTCTTCTTGTTGTTGACGTATACTCTTGATGCCTGATTATTTCCGACGATAACGACTGCAAGACCTACCTTGAGTCCCTTTTCTTCACGGAGCTTTGCAGCTTCCTCTGCTACTTCCCTCTTTACGCTTGCTGAAACTTCCTTGCCGTTGATTATCTGTGCCATTTCAATAACCTCCTGAATTATTCCTGCGGCTCTTCGCCGTTTTCATCTGATGAATTATTTTCCTCTTCCGTATCCTCATCTTCACCGAGGATAGTTTCTGTCAGAGTCTCTTCTTTATCTGCTCTTCCTGTCTCCGGAGCTGCATCTGCCGTGCCGTTCTGGATATCCGCCCACAGCCTGAATCTCTCCGGATCACGCTTTCTGCGGAAGAAAAGAACGATCTGCAATATTACAGATGCTATACATATACAGGCTGAAAGTGCCTGTGATACCCTGATATTTCCTATCATAAGGCTGTCTGTGCGGAGTCCTTCGACTACTGCTCTCTCTGCTCCGTACCATGCCATGTACATGAGGAGTATCTGTCCGTCATATTTCCTGTGCTTTGAATATGTCGAAAGTATGAGGAATCCGAGCAGACACCATACTGATTCATACAAAAAGCACGGGTGTATCGTTTTGAGGTAATCTACTCCGAGTCCTGTCATCGAGCCGTCGGTGTAGAGCGTGTTCATTGCGATAGTTTCCTGTATCGTTCCGCCTGTCATGCCGAAGATGCTGTTCGTGTTCGTGCCGAATGCTTCCTGGTTGGTGAAGTTTCCCCACCTGCCTATTCCCTGTCCTATGAGGAATCCAAGCACGGTGATATCGAGCATCGGCAGCATCTTTATCTTTTTTATCCGGCAGAATATCAGACCGCATATCAACGCTCCGATTATTCCGCCGTAAATGGCAAGTCCGCCGTTCCGGGTGTTGAGGATAGCTTTTATGTCGCCCTTGTAGTCCTCCCAGCGGAAAGCTACATAGTACGCTCTCGCTCCGACTATTCCTCCGATTATTCCTGCAAGCACAGCATCTACCGCCTTGTCGGGATCGATGCCGAACCGCTTTTTCATCTTAGGGAAACAGTACAGCAGGGCGAGTCCGAGTCCGAGTGCTATCAGTATGCCGTACCACTGTATCTCCAGTTTACCTATCCTGAAAGCAGTCGGATCTATATGGAACGTCCAGCCGAGTTTCGGGAAGCGTATCTCATGCGGATCGGTTATTATCTCAGTCTTCATTGGTCTTCGACCTCCTTTTCGATTACGGAGAGGACTCTGTTTGAGATGACGAGTTCCTCCTCCATGAACTTTCTTACCTCACCGGCAGTAAGTTCTGCATAAATATCTATATGTTCATAAGGACGTGAACCCTCCATGCAGGCATCGAGCATGAGGAAAGCCGTCGATTCCACATCGTCGGTATCATGCAGGATATCCCTGTATCCGCAGCGTTTTATCCTTTTGAAGACATTTTCGGGGATACCGTCCCTGACGAATCTCTCCCGCTCCTGTTCGATCGCTTCTGCGACTCTCTCCGGATATTCAGTGACAGCGGAGAATATCACCGAGAAATAGCCTTCTCCGGCGAATACGCTCCCTCCGGGCGGACTGCTTATGACTCCCTCATCGAGCAGTCGGTCATACAGCTCGCTGCATTCGTCGGTGAGGAGCGAACACGCCATTGCAGCCGTGAGGTGCTTTTTCAGCTTTCCGGAGCGGTCTGCCGGGCGGCATTTGTAGCCTATCTGGACTATCGGCATACCGACGGGCATCTTCTCACGTATCTGAGGTCTGACGACTGTTTCCGGCTCGTCCGGGAAACGCACTTCCGCTTTCCTGTCGGGGCTTATCCGCAGAAGCTCGTCACATATCTCAAGCACCCTGTCAGCTTTTACATTGCCTGCCACGGAAAGAACCATATTGTGCAGGTCGTAGAACGCATCATAGCACCTGTACAGCAGCGGAGCGTCTATCTTCGCTATGCTCTCGCAAGTCCCGGCGATATCCGTTCTGACCGGGTGGGAATGGTACATATTTTTCAGAAGATTCGAGAAGACACGCCAGTCGGGGTTGTCGTTCGTCATCTTTATCTCCTGACTGATTATCCCCTGTTCCTTGTCAACTGTCTCCTGTGTGAAATACGGCTTCTGGACGAAATCGAGAAGTATCCTCAGCGGCTCTTCGTAATTCGATGTGCTGCTGAAATAATAGCACGTCCTGTCGAACGTCGTGTAGGCATTTCCGGAAGCTCCCGTCTTTGCGTACAGCTCGAACACCTTGCTGTCCTCGTTCTCAAAGAGCTTGTGTTCGAGGAAATGGGCGATGCCCTCCGGGACAGCCGTGAACTCCTCTTCGCCCTTTATGCGGAAATCCGTATGCACCGAGCCGTACTTCGTGCCGATGACGGCGAACGACGTACTGAATCCCGGCTTTTCGCTGATGAATATTTCGAGTCCGCTCTTGTGCTTTACGTGTATGCACTCGTCACCGACTCTGCTTTTTATTATCTCCCTGTTCATTTGCCGTCCTCCCTGCCGCAGAGGATATATACCGTATCAGGCACGAGCGAACGTGCAGCGGCGGCTATGCGTTCCTTTGTCACGCTCCTGAAATTAGCGAGATATTCTTCCGGTTCGGGCGAATATCCGTCGCAGAAGCTCTCGAAATACCAGCCGGAATACGATGACTGTGAATCTCCGAGCGACTCCACGGAAGTCTCCAGCAGGGCAATGGCTCTTTCTATATCCTCATCTGATATATTCCCGGAGGAGATATCCTCTATCTGGGCGGCTATCGCTTCCTTTGCCTTTTCCGTGTCCTTCTCCGAGACACCGCAGTCCACCATGAGCGTATTCTTTGAGCTGACAAAGCGGCTGACGCAGTAATAGCAAAGTCCCATTTTTTCACGCACGTTCACGAAAAGCCTTGATACAGGCGATTCTCCTAAAATTATGCTCATCATTTTCATGGCGAAAACGTCTTCCGAACCGCTCTTGAAGACCATGACCATTTTCGACTGCTGCATCTCCATATCCTCACGGACTTCGGAGAGAGTCTCCTTTGCCGGACTGATCTTCCTGAAATCTATATCCTGCGGACGGCGGCTCATCTGCGTGAAGCCGTCGATAACGGGCTGTATCGCATCTGGTCTGTCATAGGGCAGGGAGAAGAATATCTCGACTCTTGCCGTTTCGAGTATCTTCCTGTAGGCTTCAAATGCGGAAGATGCCGTGATCTTCTCGGCAGCCTCCTTCGTGCCGTAGCAGGCAGAGCCGGCAGGTTCGCCGCAGAAAGCAGTCTCCGCCGCTTTCATGAGGGCATAGTTCCTCTTGTTGTCTATCTCTGTCCCGATGTGGTCGAGGAGATCTTTTTTCGTTATCCGGAACGGTTTGTCGCTGAACGCACCGTTTTCCGCATCGGGCGAGAAGATACAGTCCCGGACGATCTCTATCATCTGCGAATCAGTATCGACGCCTTCAAGGGCATATCTGCTGCTCACCCATGAGGCAGAGAGACCGAGTATCTGGACATCTCCTCTTTTGCGGACGAAAGTGCCTGCCGACGCACCGAACAGCATACCGAGCTTTTCATTGAACTCCGTGAGCGAGCGGCACTTGCTGTT
>CADBQF010000381.1 GCA_902796705.1 Ruminococcus flavefaciens | reverse complement strand
TACAGTGCATTGACAGATGCCACAGGTACGTCTATAAGCCTTAAATACCCGAAATCCGGAAAGTATCTGTCCGCCTTCATCGTTGAGGATATCGACGGCGACGGCGGAAATGAAGCTGTTGTCTTCTATGAGAAAGCAAGCCTTGCTATGGAAGAAAATACGCTCCGTATAAATATCCTCGACAAAGCAGACGGCAGGTGGCGTTCGGTCTGCGATACTCCGGCAAAGGGTACTGAGATAGAAAAAGTAATGATATCCCGGCTCGGCTCCAACAGCAGAGTGAACCTCATCATAGGAAGCAGCCTCATCAACCGCTCGGAGAAGAACGTTTCAGTCTATACCTACTCCGACGGCACGATAGAGGACGATTTCTCGGAATCGTATTCCTTTATAGATGTGACCGACATGGACGGCAACGGCGAGAAGGAATTCCTCCTGCTGACCGGTTCTTCGGGAGGTTCTCCGGCTATTGCCGACGCATATCAGCTCGATGCGGACGGCATCTACCACCGCAACAGATGCGAACTGAGCGGAAATTTCACTGAATTCGACAGGATAAGCTACGGAAATATCTCAGGCGGCAGGAACGCATTGTATATAGACGCTGTTTCCGGTACGGGACTCATACAGACCGACGTGCTTTATATGGACGGTTCGGGACTCAACAAGATATTCGCAGCACCGGAGGAATCGCTCGATACAGTAAGGCCTTCCGGCTGCAATTCGTTCGATGTGGACGGCGACGGTATCCCGGAGATACCCGTTCAGGAGATAGCCCCCGGCTATGAGGGTTCATCGGAGAGCGAGCAGATGAAGATAACGAACTGGCTCTTCGTGAACGATCAGGGCAGTCTCGAACAGAAATACTCGTCCTATTACAGCCTCAATGACGGATATATCTTCCTCTTCCCCGATAAATGGCGTGACAGGGTGACTGTGAAGCTCGATCCTGTCTACGGCGAGATCGTCTTCTGCGTATACGATGACGGTCAGACCGGCAGGGAACTTCTCAGGATAAGCCGTGCCGACGACGCTCCGGAGAGAGAGGACAAGATATCGAGCGGATACAAGCTCCTGCGGACAAAGGGAGATTCCGCATACCTTGCATATATCCCCCCGGCAGATGAAGGAGTGGGCGATGACCTCTCCATTACAGCCGGAGATGCAGCCGTTGGATTCATGTTCAACGACTGACAGATTTCTGATATTTACGCCGGTGTCAGGCATCTCTGACGCTGACTGTGCATACCGGGAGATGATCTGCCCGGGAACGTGTAAAAGGAGTGATAACAATGAAACGCATACTCATCTGTGAGGACGAAGCTACTATCCGTGAATTCGTGGTCATCAACCTCAAACGTGCAGGCTATGACGTTGTGGACGTTGACTGCGGAGAAGCCGCCCTCGAAACCTTCGAGAAGGAACACGGCAACTTCGACATCGTCCTGCTCGATATAATGATGCCGGGAATAGACGGCTTCACCGTGTGCAAAAAGATACGTGAGAAAAGCTCTACCATAGGCATCATCATGCTTACGGCACGCACTCAGGAAATGGATAAGGTGAGCGGTCTTATGATCGGTGCTGATGATTATATCACCAAGCCGTTCTCGCCCTCAGAGCTGACTGCCCGTGTCGATGCGATCTACAGAAGAGTCTGCATGAGCTTCATAAAGAACGAGAAGCAGTCCGTTATTGAGTCCGGCCCGTTCGTACTCAACCTCAAGAGCAGGACTGTAACCAAGGACGGCAAGCCGATCGAGCTTACCCAGGTGGAATACCAGATACTCGAATACTTCATGAACAACAAGAACACCGCCCTCGACAGAGCAAGTATCCTCAACCATATATGGGGCGAGAGCTACTACGGCGACGACAAGATAGTCGATGTAAATATCAGAAGGATACGCATGAAGATAGAAGAAGAGCCTTCCAATCCGAGATATATCATCACGATCTGGGGCTACGGCTATAAATGGAATGATATGCAGTAATGGCTAAAAAAAGTATCACAAAACGCTGGATCTTCAACAACCTCGGAGTCGTCGTGCTTGTACTGCTCGTTTTCGATATGGCTTTCATATATGCCATACACAAATATTACTACAGTTCAGCGAAACAGTACCTCATATCGAAGCTGAATGCCGTTACGAGCGTACTGAGCATACACGCACAGGATACGTCCGCAAACTTCTCCGCCGAGATGAGGAATATGCTCGAAAGCTTCAACGAGAAGGACAAGATAGAGCTTATGGCGATAAACTCAAAGGGCAGAGTCGTCCTCACGTCATCGGGATTCTCCCCGGACGAACAGACGCTCATGACCGACTATGAGGACGATATAAGCACCGCAAAGGACGGATACGTCGGACGGCTTCCCGGCGGCGAGAAGATACTCTCGGTATCAGTGCCGGTATCTTCCATGAGCAGCGAATACAGTGCCGTGAGAATGGTAACTTCGCTCACGGCAATAGACAATACGATAAAGACGTATATCATACTGATGACATCGGCGTGTCTGGCGATAATATTCATCATACTGTCGGCGGGACTCTACTTCGCCGGCTCGATAGTCCGCCCCATACGGCAGATAAGCAGCATCGCCCGCAAATTCGCAATGGGCGACTTCTCTGTCAGGATAGAGAACCAGAGCAGCGACGAGATAGGCGACCTGTGTACGGCTATAAACCACATGGCAGATGAGCTTTCAAATGCCGAAGCCATGAAGAATGAGTTCATATCATCAGTATCGCACGAGCTGAGAACGCCTCTCACCGCCATAAAAGGCTGGGCGGAGACACTTATGCTCGACAGCGAACACAATCCGGACACCATGAAAAAGGGCGTAGGAGTCATCGTCAACGAGACAGAGCGTCTTTCACAAATGGTAGAGGAGCTTCTCGACTTCTCACGTATGCAGAGCGGCCACTTCACGCTGCAGAACGCAAATATGGATATACTCGCAGAGCTTGGCGATGCCGTCCTTATCTACAGCGACAAGGCAAGACGTGAGAATATACAGATAATCTACGACGAACCGGAGATGCTTCCTTTCGTATTCGGAGACAAGAACCGCATACGTCAGGTCTTCATCAATATAATAGACAATGCGATAAAGTATTCGTCAGCAGGCGATACTGTAACTATCAACGCATCAGAATCAGACGGAAATGTCGTTGTCAGAGTCACCGACACAGGCTGCGGCATCAAGGAATCTGACCTTGCTAAGGTAAAGACAAAATTCTACAAGGCGAACCACACAAGGAGAGGTTCGGGCATAGGACTTGCCGTTGCTGACGAGATAATCGCCATGCACGGAGGCTCTATGGATATCACAAGTCCCGGTGAGGGAAAAGGTACTGCCGTAACGATAAAGCTTCCGGCAAAGAAATGATATGAAAGGAGCTTGATAAATGGGAAATAATTCCAGCGGAGAGAAGTTCAAGTCAAAGATAGGCGGTCAGGCACTTATAGAGGGCATCATGATGCTCGGCCCTGCAACAGGTGCAATGGCTTGCCGGCTTCCGGACGGTTCGATAGACGTTGAGACATGGGAGGAAAATAACGGAAAGAACGCTCCGTGGTACAGGAAAGTCCCCCTTGTGAGAGGCTGCACGAATTTCGTCATCTCTCTCGTAAAAGGCTATAAGTACATGATGAAGTCTGCCGAAAAGCAGTTCACCGAGGAGGAAAAAGCCGAGGCGGAGAATGCCTCCGCTCTCATGAGTGCCTTCATGTATATAGGTGTTCTGCTCGGTATCGTCCTTGCAGTAGGAATGTTCATATTCCTGCCCAAGTGGATAGTGGGATTCTTCCCGTCAGTCAGGAAGATGATGATAGTCCGCTCGATGCTTGAAGGACTCGTCAAGATAGTGATATTCGTATCGTATATGTACCTCATAAGCCTTATGAAAGATATCCGCAGACAGTACGAATACCACGGTGCAGAGCATAAGACGATAGCCTGCCACGAAGCCGAGCTTCCGCTGACAGTCGAGAATATCCGCAAACAGACACGTTTCCACAAGAGATGCGGAACGAGCTTCATATTCATCGTGCTTCTCGTGAGCATATTCGTCATGTGCTTCGTGCCTTTCACAGTGACATGGCAGAGAATGGTGACGAGCCTTATACTTCTGCCGCTCGTGGTCGGCATATCGTATGAGTGCATACGTCTTGCAGGAAATCACGATAATATATTCACGAAGATACTCTCTGCCCCCGGACTCGCTATGCAGAGGATAACCACAAGAGAACCCGACGACAGCATGATAGAGATCGCCATAGCCGCAATGACTCCCTGCATACCGCAGGACAGGACGGAGGACAAGTGGTGACAATGACACGCAGGGAACTCTATGTGCTTTGCAGGGAAAAACTTGAAAGAGCCGGCATCGATACGGCTGATTTCGACGTGATGTGCATATTTCAGGATATGCTGAACGAAAAGAACCCCATGTTCCAGCCTTTGGAGGAGGTTCCGGAGGATATCAGAGGAAAGATAACTGACCTCACGGAAAGACGCTCGCAGGGATATCCATTGCAGTATCTCCTCGGCCGGTGGGAATTCTTCGGATATCCGTTCAATGTCGGAGAGGGAGTGCTTATCCCACGTCCGGAGACAGAACTCCTTGTTGAGAATATCATAGAGATATGCAGGCGTGAAAAGCTCACATCTCCCCGTATAGTCGACCTCTGTTCTGGTTCAGGCTGTATAGCGGTGACTCTCAAAAAGGAACTGCCGTCTGCCGAAGTATGGGCATACGAGATATCTCCGCAGGCATTGTCCTATCTTAAAGGGAATGCCTCGCTCAATGATGCTGATATCAATATAAAAGAACGTGATGTCATGCTCGGCGGCAATGAAGATATCCCGGAGGACGGATTCGATATAATAGTGAGCAATCCGCCATACCTCACATCAGAGGAAATGTCCCAGCTCCAGACGGAAGTGAGCCACGAGCCGGAGCTTGCCCTGTACGGCGGCGAGGACGGTCTTGATGCTTACAGGGCGATCACTGATATATGGAAGCATCATTTAAGAAAAAACGGCTGGCTCTGCTATGAATACGGCGACGGTCAGCACGACTATGTAAAAGATATACTCATCGATAACGATTTTCGCAATATAACGCTGAGCCGTGACCTCGCAGGCATATACCGTGCTGTATCGGCTCAGAGAACGGAGGAAGTATAATGGCTAAGAAGGAACTCGCTAAAAAAGCAGCCGTTGTCAGAGCTGTAGACAAGGAAGACAAGAAGACCGCCCTAAACGGTGCTTTGAAAATGATAGAGAAGAAGTACGGAGCAGGTGCTATAATGCGTCTCGGACAGTCAAAGACGCTCGATGTTGAAGCTATACCGACAGGTTCGCTCACACTTGATATGGCACTCGGCATAGGCGGCGTTCCGAGAGGACGTATCATCGAGATATACGGCCCTGAAAGCTCAGGTAAGACAACGGTGGCTCTTTCGATAATCGCCCAGGCACAGAAGCTCGGCGGCGAGGTAGCGTTCATCGACGTTGAACACGCTCTCGATCCGGTATATTCAAAGGCACTCGGCGTAAATACGGACGAACTTCTCGTATCACAGCCGGACAGCGGCGAGCAGGCTCTTGAGATAGC
>CADBQF010000380.1 GCA_902796705.1 Ruminococcus flavefaciens | reverse complement strand
TTTATTGTCTTCGATATAGCCGATGATATCATCATACTGCTTGGCAAGAGCAGTTGCAAAATACCATGCTCTCATCATATTGATATAATATTCATCAGAGCTGATATCTGCGACGAGCTGAGGATATTCCGGCGAGAACCGCTTGTCAAGAAAATGAGACATGAGCATACCGACAGCGAATCTGACAGTATAAGTCCTGTCTGAATCAAGCCATTTCTTTATGTAAGGCAGAAGTTTTTCGCTCTCTTTGGCAAAAACTTTAGGCGAAAGCTGGTCGCACGTCGCCCAGTTGTCGATATACGGCAGAAATCCCTCCACGAGCCTTATACACTCACCGAAGTCCTTTTCAAGAGATATGATGAACGCATGGAGCTGGTCTTCGTCGAAATATCTGTGCGGCAGTTCCAGCAGAAAAGCTTCTTTCCGCTCATCATTGAAATATTTTTTAGCCGCATCTCTCAGAACGGGAGTACGCAGCCCGATGAAATGTCCGATATCAGTCCCCGGAATGAGCTTCTGCTGAAAAGCGGCATATTCTTCGTCTTTCAGATGCGAAAGCTCTTCAATAAACGTTGTCTGCAATAGTATCACCTCACTGCTTTTATCATTATTATTCTATCACATTCTCGAAAATAATTCAATACCGTAAAGAAAACACTGCACTGAAACGGCTATCTCAGTTGTGTATATAACAAAGGAGGGAAGAAGCATGGATAAGAACGATACAGCATTATACGCATTCCGCAAATATGCAGATACGGTTCTTCGTGCAGCATATGCCTGTACAGGCGATCTGCATGAAGCGGAGGATATCACACAGGATATATTTCTCAGTCTCCACACATCACCGCCTGATTTCAGGGACGACGGGCATATGAAAGCTTATCTTCTGCGTGCAGCCGTGAACCGCTCTGTCAACTACAAAAAGAGTTTCCGCCGCAGCCGGACTTCTTCCATAGAAGAGACAGGGGATATAGCCTCGTCAGAAGATGTTTTTTCCGACAGAAGCGGTATACGTGATATCATACGTCAGCTCCCGGAAAAATACCGTTCTGTGATATTTCTGTACTATTACGAGGGATATAATATCCGTGAGATAGCCGGTATCCTTGGAAAAAACGAAAATACTGTCAGCTCCCTGCTCAGGCGTGCAAGGAACAAGCTGAAAATACGCCTTGACGAGGAGGGATATCATGAAGATCGATGATTACAGAAAGCATATCGATAATGTGAAGTGCAGCAGCAGTTTCCGTGCCGTGACAGAAAAACTTCTATCTTCACCTCCGGTTAGAGAGAACTGTCATACCGGAAAGGCAGCTCTTCACCGCCGGAAGTTCGTCAGACCTGCGGCAGCAGTATTTGCAGCGGTCATACTGACAGGCAGCGGAATGTTTGCATATGCACATATGCAAAGAGAACAGCCTACGCAGTATGAAGATGCCGTCTATCACGAAGATGAGCCGGCTGTCAGCAAAGAAGATATCAACAGCGTTAGCAGCTTCATCAAACGGAATTACAAAGATGCCTCTGACAGCAAATACTGTACTTTTTATCAGGATAAGGACAGGAGCATCATATTTGAGCTGAGCGAAGACAGCCGATTTCTGGAAATGCTCCTTGAAAGCAGTTGGACAAAAGCAGAATACGGAAGCTTTGAATACAATGATTTCTGCCGGATAGGTGATCTTTACTACAACACAGCAGGCTATATCACCTCAGTTTCAGGAAGTGTTATATGGAAGACCGACGAAGCCGGCTGCCAAAATCTGAACAGCTTTCTGGAACAGCAGATAAATTCCGATCCCGTATCGGCACTCGGCTATAAAGTAATGATGCAGGAAAACTCCATCAGCATCGCAGGCAGCTTCGAGGCGGAATATCTCGTTTCACGCATTGAAGACGGTTCATTTTCAGAATATACCGTCAAAGCAAAGGGCGGCCTCATAAGTGACAGTTCAGGCGGATATATTATCAGAACGAATGAAGCATCAAGTTCAGGAAACGATATCAGTGCAGGCTGCATTTCAAGGAACGGCATCTGCGTTTACTATGAGAGCGGCAGCAATATCGGGAAACTATGCGATACAAGGTATATGCCGCTGATAGACGGTGTACCGTATTCGTGGGAATATTACGGGATAATTCCCGATTATCTCGGCCTTACGCCTTACAGTCAGGATAAGTATTATCTTGATTACTTCAAACTCGACGACTATTTCCTTGAACTTCTTGCTGATTACATCAGTCCGGATATGTCTGACAGGGAATTTGAGACAGCAGAAGACGGAACAGCAGTTTTTCGCTGGGAGAGCAGTCTTTCCGGCGGTCAGGCAGAAGTCAGGATCCTGACTGACAGCGTGGGACACATTCTTTTCTATGAGGAGACACTGAACGGAAAGAAAATGTGCAGCTTCCGTACAGATGATCTCCATTCCGCACAGACCGGTACACAACTCACCGGGCTTGAAAATGTTATGCTTCGCATGACAGCAGAAGAACTCTCGGACAG
>CADBQF010000379.1 GCA_902796705.1 Ruminococcus flavefaciens | reverse complement strand
GGTATCGAGTTTTTCACGCAGGGAAGCAAATACTTCTCCGCAGTCGATATAGTGCAGCACATCGCCGCCGTAGAGCCATGAAGACATAGCGGAGATAGCCCTGTCAAGTCCGGCAGGCTCTTCCGGAAGAAGATGCCTGAACTCCATGCGGTTTATAGCAGCCGCAAGCATCTCACGGTCGATGCCGTTCTTTACGATATCAGAGATGCACTTTTTAACAGCAGCAAGAAGTTCCGGACAGTTCTCCTCGTCTGTGTTTGAGATGACGAGCGAACCGAAAGGCTGCATAACATCGCCCTCAACGCTCATGGAGACATCAAGGCACATACCTGTGTCAAGGAGAGTTCTTGCGAGCGGAGAATCATTCGTGCCGGCAACTGCCTCTGCAACAGCCTTTGCAGCGTAGAATTTCTCCCTGTCCTCAAAGCTTCCGAGGACTTTTCCCATGATGAGGTGAGTGCGTTTCTCGGAAGGCTCACCGGGAGCTATACCGTAGCGGAACTTTTTCTCAACGGGAGCTGTCTGCTTCTGGAAAGCTATCTCCGGGAGTTTTTCCATGCGGCTGTATGACGAGAGATATTCGCTGTCCATGAGTTCGAGCAGAGCATCTATATCAACATCACCGTCAAGGTAGATGTATGAATTCGACGGATGATAGAAGCGTCTGTGGTCTTCAAGGAACTGCTCATATGTCAGGTCAGGGATATGAACAGGATCTCCGCCCGACTCGAAGCGGTAACAGCTATCCGGATAGAGTGCAGCAAGGAGTTCGCTCTCTATGCGGTTATCGACTGACGATAATGCACCTTTCATCTCGTTGAATACTACGCCCTTGTAGAGCGGCGTATCTGCCTTGTCCCTCATCTCGATATGCCAGCCCTCCTGTGCGAAAATAGAGGGATTCGTATAAATGGAAGGTCTGAACACGGCATCGAGGTAGACTTTCGTAAGGTTCATGAAATCCGTATCATTGCGGCTCGACACGGGGTACATCGTCTTGTCGGGGAAAGTCATCGCATTGAGGAAAGTATTCATGCTGCTCTTGAGAAGGTCAAGGAACGGCTCTTTCACCGGGTACTTCTCCGAACCGCACAGAACGCTGTGTTCAAGGATATGGAACACGCCCGTATCATCTTCCGGAACGGTCTTGAATGCGATAGAGAAGAGCTTGTTCTCATTGCCGTTCTTCATCCATGCAAGCCTTGCACCTGTCTTGTCGTGAGTCATCTCAACGAGCTGAGTGCCGCTCTCTTCTGTATTGCGTATATCTTTTACCGTAAATCCGTGGATATGGTCATTTATATTCATGTAATTGCCTCTCTTTCATAATTATCACTGTATTCAGCATATCATATTCCGTTAAATATGTCAAGAAGCTTTTCCCTCTGCTAACACATATATACGCCCCGCAAAACAATTATCACTAAAATATGACCGGCGACAGAAAAAAACTTTTTCTTGACTATTCACGAAATAGTGATATAATATGTATAGCAGACTTTTCCGTTATATGCGGAACTGAAGCGTTACAGGAGGATTGATTTATGGCTAAAAGCATACCCGATTACTTTGCAGAAAACGTCTTCAATGACGTTGTGATGAAAAAAAGACTTCCGAAAAATGTGTATAATACCCTTATGAAAACTATACGCAACGGTCAGCAGCTTGATATGATGACTGCCGATATCGTCGCTAATACTATCAAGGACTGGGCTATCGAAAAAGGTGCTACACATTATACACACTGGTTCCAGCCGCTCACAGGCTCTACAGCCGAAAAACATGATTCTTTCATAGCCCCTGCACCGAACGGCATGGCTATAATGGAATTCTCCGGAAAAGCTCTCGTAAAAGGCGAGCCGGACGCTTCGTCCTTCCCCTCTGGCGGTCTCAGACAGACGAGCAGTGCAAGAGGATATACAGCATGGGATCCGACTTCATACTGCTTCGTTAAAGAGGGCAGTCTCTACATACCGACTGTTTTCCTCTCGTATACAGGTGAGACTCTCGACAAGAAAACTCCGCTTCTCCGCTCTATGCAGGCTCTCAGCAAAACTGCTGTCCGCTTCCTCAGACTCTTCGGAAATGAGAACGTTACAAGCGTTCACTCCACCGTCGGTGCAGAGCAGGAGTATTTTATCATAGACAAAAAAATGTACGACCAGCGTGAAGACCTTATCCTCACAGGCAGAACGCTCTTCGGTGCAAAGCCTCCCAAGGGACAGGAGCTCGATGACCAGTATTTCGCTAACCTCCGTCCCCGTATCGCCGCTTATATGCAGGAACTCGACGAGGAACTGTGGAAGCTCGGCATCTACTCAAAGACAAAGCACAATGAAGTAGCTCCCGCTCAGCACGAAATGGCTCCTATCTTCACTACTTCCAATCTCGGTACAGACCAGAACGAGCTTGCTATGGAGGTAATGGAAAAAGTCGCCCTCAGACACGGACTCGTCTGCCTCCTCCACGAAAAGCCTTTCGAGGGTGTTAACGGTTCTGGTAAACACAATAACTGGTCTATGGCTACAGATGACGGTCAGAACCTCCTTGACCCCGGTGACACTCCTATGGAGAACCTCCAGTTCCTCACTATACTCTGTGCTTTGATAAAGGGTATAGACGAATACGCTGACCTCATGCGTATATCAGCCGCTTCTGCCGGAAATGACCACAGACTCGGTGCAGACGAAGCTCCTCCGGCTATCGTTTCTATGTTCCTCGGTGAAGAACTCGATGCTGTTCTCAAAGCTATTGAGGAAGATACAGTTTTCAAGACAAGTACAAAGGCTTTCGAGATAGGCGTGAACGCTCTGCCGTCGTTCCCGAAGGATTCTACAGACAGAAACAGAACTTCACCTTTCGCTTTCACCGGAAACAGATTCGAGTTCCGTATGGTGGGTTCTTCCGATAATATCGCCTGCACGAACGCTCTTCTCAATACTATCGTTTCAGAGGAACTCAGCGAATTCACTGAAATACTCGAACCCCACAAGAACAGCGACCACTTTGAGACAGAGGTGAAGAAGCTCCTCAAGGACGTTCTCAAAAAGCACAGACGCATCATCTTCAACGGCGACGGATATACTCTTGAATGGGTAGAGGAAGCTAAACGCAGAGGTCTCCCGAACTATCCCTCAACTGTTGACTGTCTCCCCCACTATACCGACGAGAAGAATATGAGGATACTCAATAAGTTCGGCATCTACAACGAGAGCGAACTCAAAGCACGTACCGAAGTCCTCCTCGAAACTTACTCAAAGACTATCCGCATCGAAGCCCGCACTATGATAGAAATGGCAAGAAAGCAGCTTCTTCCGGCCACACTCAGCTATATCGAAAAACTCTGCGGTGCTGTTGACCTCAAAAATAAGATCGGCATGACATCAAATACCGAGAGAAAAATGGCAGAAAAACTCAACGACCTCGCTGATGCTTTCTATGAGTCGATCGATACGCTCGAAAGCCTCGTGAACAACGCCGCCGAAATAAAGGAGATACAGCCCCGTGCTGAATTCTTCCGCAGAAAAGTCGTTGCCGAAATGGAGCGTATGCGTACTACCTGCGATACTATCGAACGCATAATGCCCTCAGAATACTGGCCTATCCCGGACTATTCGCAGATGATCTACAACGTATGATAAAAACAGGTACTTACGGTGATGTACGTACCTTTTAAGAGGAAAACCCTTTTGAAAAAGGGTTCTTCCTCAAACTCCTTTCCTAAAACTTTCAGCGTAAAATTTTCCCTGACGGGACGCTCTGG
>CADBQF010000378.1 GCA_902796705.1 Ruminococcus flavefaciens | reverse complement strand
TAGTCAGGTGTGCCGTCAGCTCTGAGGTCTACCTGTCCGTATTCAACGCCGTAATCCATGAGAGAGCCGTTTCCCTTAGTGCCTGAGAGTCCGATGACTTCTTCAAGCGTATCATACGGCTTGCCTGTTATTGAAACTATCTTGTCGCCTGTTCTGAGGACTCCGAAAAGTGCTACAGAAAGAGCGTGAGTTCCCGATACGAAGTTATGTCTCACAAGAGCGTCCTCTGTGCCGAGTGCCTGTGCAAAGACCTTGTCTATCACTTCCCTGCCCATATCTCCGTAACCGTATCCTGTCGAGCCGTAGAAGCAGGGTTCGCTCACCTTGTTGTCAGCAAAAGCTTTAAGCACCTTAGCACCATTATATTCAGCAACAGCTTCTATAGAAGCGAATGCTCCGGCACAGTTCTCCTCTGCCTGCTGAGCGAGAGCGAAAAGACGGTCGTCAAAACCGTAGAGTTCTTTTATATTACTGTTCATCTTCGAGTTTTCCTTTCAATGCACTTTCTTTCTCAACGTCGATCCTTTCAAGGACGATCTCATGTTCTGTCTCACGGAAGCCTATCTCACGGTAGAAGCTCACACGGACATCGAGTGCGAGCAGATAGGCTCTCTTTCCAAGCCCGTTGAAAAATTTAGCGAGCCATTTGAGGAATTCCCTTGCATATCCCCTGCCCCTTGCGGCGGCTGTTGTTGCCACCTGTCCGATGAGAACGACGTTATCTATATCGAATACAGCCGAAGCTGTCGTCGAGTTCTTGTATGTGAACACCCTGCTTATACCGTGACGGCATCTGTGGGACGTATCTGTATACCACAGCGAGAAATCAGCTATATTCGGGAATCCCTCGCTGAGTATCCTGTAAACGTCGGGAAGCCTCGGATCAAGATCGACGCACTCCTCCATATTCTCCGGAGAAGAACCGTCCGGTATGAGTTCAAAAACTGTACGGTTGAGCTGCTGGTATCTGTCAGGGATCTTTATGCCTTTGAGTATCTTCTGGTCGCCCTCTATCCTGAACGGCAGGTTCATGCTGACGAAAAGGTCTATCTCCTCAGAAGCTTCAAGATATCCGTCGCCGCATATTATCAGCGTTGAATTTATGATGAACATGAAGCCTTTTCCGTTCTCGTCCTCTATCTTGTAGAAGCGGCAGAAATCATATCCCGTGCCGTATGCTCTGATATAGGCGAGCATCTTCCTGCCGGAGAGCGTCTTCAGGAGGAGTTCACGGTCGAGTTCATGTTCTCTCTCGATAAGTTTTATCATATGTCAAATATCCTCTCGGAAAGTTTTTCAACAAGCCTGTAAGTATTCTCTATATCCTCCGTATCTGCAACGGAAGCCGCAGAATGGAGATATCTGCACGGTATCGAAACGGCGATAGTTCTGACTCCGCCACGGCTTATATGTATAGCACCTGCATCGTTTCCGCCTGCTACCATAGTCTTTGTCTGGCACGGCAGAGAAAGCTGTGAGGCTGTATCAAATGCAAGGCTGTAGAGTTCCTTGTCGTAGATAGTTCTTCTGTCCATGAATGAAACGACTGCACCTCCGCCGAGGCAGCATACTTTCTTCTCGCCGGAAACTCCGTCGATATCGGCCGCAGTCGTTGCTTCGAGAACTATCGCAAAGTCAGGTTCAACGCTGAAAGCCGATGCACCCGAACCTCTCAGACCTATCTCCTCCTGAACGTTGAATACATAGTATGTATCATATTCATGTTCCCTGTGCATAAGACGTATCATCATCGCACAGCCTGCACGGTCGTCTATCGCCTTTGACCTGATGCGGTGTTCTCCGAGTCTGGTGAACTCATGATCGAAATATACGCAGTCTCCGGGGGAGACATATTTTTCGGCATCTTTCTTGTCCTCAGCTCCGATATCTATGGAAAGTCCGCTGAATACAGGCGGCTTCTCACGCTGTTCCTTTGAGAGATTATGTACGGCTACAGAACCGATGACTCCGCTGATGCGTTTTTTTCCGACTCTCACCTGTCTGCCTATAGCAACAGAGGGATCAACTCCGCCTACCATGTCAAAAGAGAGCGTACCGTCCGGGCGGATAGCTGTCACGATGAATCCCACCTCGTCCATATGAGCGGCGATCATGAGCCTTTTCTCCGGAGTCTTTTTTCCCTTTACAAAGCATATGAGGCTTCCGAGATTGTCGATGCGGTATTCGCATACGTCCTTTACTTTTTCGATGATAAATTCCCTTACAGCACTTTCGTCGCCTGAAATGCCGTCCTTCATGCAGAGTTCTTCAAGAAGTCCGATCATGTTCACACCTCCCTGATGAATGCGGCGATAAGCTCGCCGGTGAGTTCAACGTCCTTTATATCTATGACCTCAACGGGAGTGTGCATATTCCTGAGAGGTATCGAAACGGTACAGGTCTTTGCACCGCATCTGTTTACTGAATATCTGTCGGCATTGGTAGAAGTAAGCCCGTTCATCACTTCTGTCTGATAAGGGATAGAATTATTCTTTGCCGTATCAAAAAGGCTGTCGGATATCTCCCTTGAAAGCGAGGGAGAAATGCCTATCATCGGGCCTTTTCCGAGATAGCCGCATTTTTCGGGATTTTCTCCGTTAGAATATGCAAAGCTCACATCTACAGCAAGTGCAATATCCGGATCTATGCGGAAAGCACTTATCTTCGCACCACGTTTACCGAGTTCTTCCTGTGTGGAGAAAACGGCTGTGACGTTGTATTTAAGCGGTGCATCTCCGAGGAGTTCAAGAGCGTAGAGTATCGCAGCCACGCCGCTCCTGTCGTCCATTGCTCCGCCTGTGATGCGGCTTCCTGCAAGCTGGCGGCACTTTACATCGAATGTGATGCTGTCTCCGGGCGAAACTGTCTCCCTTAACTCGTCAGCAGTCAGGCCTGTATCGACTGCGGCATCTTCCATTGCAAGCACGCCGCTCTCGCCTCCTGTCAGATGCGGAGGGAGCGTGCAGATAACGCCTTTGATATTCCTCTTTCCGTGTACGCATACAGGCTGTGCCGGAAGAAGTCTTCTGTCGATACCGCCGAGATTCGATATCTTGATGAATCCGTCATCTGTAACGGCTGTAACGATAAATCCTACCTGGTCTATATGTGCATCGAGGACGAGCAGAGGAAGTCCGTCCCTGTGTGTTCCGAAATTTCCGATGACACAGCCGTCCGTTATGGCTGCATCAGGACAATACTTTTTAAGATATGAAAGAGCGAGCCCTGCCGCATCATTCTCGCTTCCGGAAGCTCCGGCTGTCTCCGAGAGGGCGGTTATCACTTCTTTGAGGTCCATATCCATTCTCCTTTCATACTGCAAATCAATCTTTATTATACCACACATTCATGGAAATAGCAAGCACGCAGGAAAATTTCCCCTGACAGGACACTCAGGCAGGTATTGCCGTCTGCGATTATCTAATCGTGAGTGTCCCGTCAGGGGAAAATTTATTATATATTACTTGAAGTAAGCTACGCCGCTCTCGAAGATGTGCTGATCCTTGTCTCCGGGAACGTTCTTGCAGATATAGCTGCCCTTACGCTCGGAGTGTCCCATTTTACCGAGAACACGTCCGTCAGGAGAAGTGATTCCCTCGATAGCTTCGATAGAAGTATTCGGGTTATAGCGTATATCCATAGTCGGATTGCCGTTCATATCCACATACTGTGTAGCGATCTGACCGTTCTTTGCAAGACGCTGGATAAGGCTCTCAGGAGCTACGAAGCGTCCCTCACCGTGTGATATAGCTACAGAGTGGATATCTCCTACAGAACAGCCGTACAGCCACGGCGACTTATTCGATGCGATCCTTGTATTTACCATCATCGACTGGTGGCGTGCGATCGTATTGAATGTAAGTGTCGGGGACTCGTCTGTCATATCGACTATCTCACCGAAAGGCACGAGTCCGAGCTTGATGAGTGCCTGGAAGCCGTTGCATATACCGAGCATGAGTCCGTCACGGTTCTTGAGGAGCTCGTGAACTGCGTCCTTGATCTTAGGATTGCGGAAGAATGCTGTGATGAACTTTCCGCTTCCCTCCGGCTCGTCACCGCCTGAGAATCCGCCGGGGATCATGATTATCTGTGACTGCTTGACAGCCTTCTCGAAGTAATCTACCGAATCCTCGATATCGCCGGCAGCGATGTTCCTGATAACAACGACCTCTGTCTCTGCACCTGCCTTTTCAAAGGCTCTTGCTGTATCGTATTCGCAGTTAGTTCCGGGGAATACAGGGATAAGCACCTTCGGCTTGGCAGCCTTTATGGAAGCAGAACGCTTTTCTGTATTCTCGTATGAATACTTCTCCGGAGTTGCTGTAGTTGTCTTTATCCTGCACGGGAATACAGGTTCGAGCTTGCCTTCCCATACTCTCTGGAGGTGGTCAAGGCTGATAGTATAATCCTTTGTGGAAATCTTGTAATCGGAGATAGTATTACCGATAACGAGTTCGTATTTATCAGCATCGCCGTTGAGTTCGATGATGAATGCACCGCTGCATGACTTGAAGAGCTGCTTTGCTGTGAGCTGTGTTTTGAATGTGAAGCCGAGCCTGTTGCCGAAGCACATCTTGGCGATACCCTCAGCCACGCCGCCGTGACCGACAGTCCATACAGACTTCACTCTGCCCTCAGCGATCATTCTCTCTACCTTGTCGAAGCAGGCCTTTACGCTGTCGAAGTTCGGCAGACCGTTATCGAAATATTCGGGAGCGACCATGATGACGCTGCTTCCTGCTTCCTTGAATTCAGTTGAGATGATCTTGTCAGCCTGTGCGACTGATACGGCAAATGATACGAGCGTCGGAGGTACGTCTATGCTCTCGAATGTACCGGACATAGAGTCCTTTCCGCCGATAGAACCGCAGCCGAGTTCGAGCTGTGCCTTGAATGCACCGAGAAGTGCTGCCATAGGCTTGCCCCAACGCTTGGGATCGTTCTGTGTTCTCTCGAAGTATTCCTGGAAAGTGAGCCAGCACTTCTTGTATGAACCGCCGGCAGCGACTACCTTGGCGATAGATTCTATTACAGCGAGCATAGCTCCGTGATACGGGCTTTTCTCTGATATATCCGGATCAAATCCCCAGCCCATGAGCGAGCAGGTATTTGTCTCGCCTTTGAGTACCGGTATCTTTGCAGCCATTGCCTGTGAAGGTGACATCTGATATGCACCGCCGAAAGGCATGAGGACTGTTCCTGCACCGATAGTGGAGTCGAATTTCTCGATGAGTCCCTTCTGTGAGCATACATTGAGATTGCCCATGAGCGAAGTCCATGACTCTGCATCATCAGTAAGCTCGTCGTGCTTTGAGGTATCGGGTTCTTCTATCTCTATATCAGTATACTTGGGAGCTCCGTTTGAGTTGAGGAACTCTCTTGAAAGGTCAACGATAGTATTTCCGTTCCAGTTCATGCGGAGTCTCGGCTCGGCAACTACATCGGCAACGACAGTAGCTTCGAGGTTCTCCTTCTTAGCCTCAGCCATGAACTTTTCTGCATCTTCCGGAGCGATGACAACAGCCATTCTCTCCTGTGACTCGGAGATAGCGATCTCAGTTCCGTCGAGTCCGTCGTACTTCTTGGGAACAGCATTGAGGTCGATAACGAGGCCGTCTGTAAGCTCACCGATAGCAACTGAAACGCCGCCTGCACCGAAGTCGTTGCAGCGTTTTATCATCTTTGTAACTTCCGGATTGCGGAAGAGTCTCTGGAGTTTTCTCTCCTCCGGAGGATTACCCTTCTGTACCTCTGCACCGCATGATTCGAGGGATTCAAGGGTGTGTGACTTTGAAGAACCTGTTGCACCGCC
>CADBQF010000377.1 GCA_902796705.1 Ruminococcus flavefaciens | reverse complement strand
TTGCAGAATATATCTCCACTCTCATAAGCTGAGATGAGTACAGCAAAAGTCTACATCATCGAAGATCAGTCATGCTTTGACGAGAGGGCGATAGCAGAGATATCCAAGCATCTCCCGGCATCACGCCTTGAAAAAGCCGCACGCTACCGCCGTCCGATCGACAGGAAAAACTGTATCCTCGTGTACTATCTCCTCATGTACGGTCTTAAAAAGAATTTCGGCATCACACAAGTCCCGGAGATATCGGCAGGCGAGTACGGAAAGCCGTATTTTCCGTGGTGCGGCATACATTTCAGTATGTCCCACAGCGACAGAGGAGTCTGCTGCGGCATTGCCGACTGCAATATCGGTGCTGATATACAGGATACCGATATAAAATACGACGAGATAGCAAGCCTTGTGATGTCGGAAAAAGAACAGGAGATGATCTTCGCATCAGCTTCTCCGCAGACGGAATTCGCAAGATTCTGGACTCTGAAAGAAAGCCTGCTGAAATTCCGTGGCACAGGCATAAACGGCGACTTGAAAAACATAGATTTTTCAGCTTCTTCCGGTGAAGTTTTCACATACGGCGGATTAAAGTTCCACAGCAGGACAAACAGCTCTTTCTGCGTAAGTGCGTGTACCGGTACGATATCCCCGGAATTCGTCAGAATAGACGGATTATGTTAAGAATATGAGTTTGCCGCTTATAATGCGTGAAAGTTTGTTTTATAAAGGATTGGCTGCTTTGCAGTTTATCCATAAGTAAACATATCGTTTTACCTGAAAACCAGATTGATTTGTCCGATATTTTGTGATATAATGAATGCAAAAGCATTCATTATATTTGATTTAAAAGCCCTCGCAGATACGCAGATCAAAGATCTGCTCCCTGCGAATCGGGCAATTATATCACAACGCTTCGCTTATGTGATATAATATAGTCACCAATGTTTTCATTTATATTATTGCCTGAAAGGATATAGTTATGATAAGAGATATAATCAAAGATGAAATATTTCTCGCTCAGAAGTCTGGACCTGCTTCAAGGGCTGATATGGATACGGTACGTGACCTTCTCGATACAATAGCGGCTAATTCCGAACGATGTGTCGGCATGGCAGCAAATATGATAGGTGTCCGCAAGACGATCCTCGTTGCACTTATCAAGAATGAATACACTATCATGATAAATCCGGTCATCGTCGATACCTCAAAGGAGACATACGAAACAGAGGAAGGCTGCCTTTCCCTCCGTGGAGTCAGAAAAGTCACACGTTACCGCACTATAGCTGTAGAATATCTCGACAAGAAATTCAAACGCCGCCGTGGTATATTCCGTGACCACGAAGCTGAGATCATACAGCATGAGATAGACCATTTCAGCGGAAAGATCATATAAGACTTTTCTCTGAAACGCCGATCCCCACCGGATCATCTTCACAGTCCTGATGTGAAACTGCGATGACTACAGTTCTTCACACCAGGGCTTTTTTGGTAATATTATTATACAATTTACACAAGACTGGATACAAAGGGAAATTTCTGCTTGCAATTCACGGCGATTTGTGTTATTATATATAGGTATGCAAAAAAACATGAAAGGAGCAGCTGCATTGGCAGCGTTATGATAATGGCAAAAAAACAGGATTATGGAAATGACAGTATCACCATGCTCAAAGGTGCTGACAAGGTAAGAAAGCGTCCGGCGGTCATATTCGGTTCTGACGGACTTGACGGCTGTGAACATTCTATCTTCGAGGTCATCTCAAATTCAATAGATGAAGCAAGGGCTGGTTTCGGCAATAAGATCATCATTACTCATTTCAGGGATAATGTCATCGAGGTAGAAGATCTCGGAAGAGGCTGCCCTGTTGACTTCAATAATACAGAACAGCGTTACAACTGGGAGCTTGTGTACTGCGAGCTTTATGCCGGCGGAAAATATGATGATTCTGCTGAATCATATGAGTATTCTCTTGGCCTGAACGGACTCGGACTCTGTGCTACACAGTTCGCATCAGAGTTCATGGACGTTGAAGTTGTACGTGACGGCTTCAAATATGAGCTTCATTTTGAAAAAGGTGAAAATGTCGGCGGTCTGAAAAAAGAACCATGCAAAAAGAAGCAGACCGGCACTAAGACACGCTGGAGACCTGACCTTGATGTCTTTACAGATATAGATGTATCTGATGACTATTTCCGTGATATACTCAAAAGACAGGCTGTTGTAAATCCGAATATCCTTTTCATATTCCGTACAGAGAATGAAGCAGGCGGATTCAATGAAGAAGAATTCATCTATGAGAACGG
>CADBQF010000376.1 GCA_902796705.1 Ruminococcus flavefaciens | reverse complement strand
GCGGCCGCAAAGCGTGGCTTCGCCGCTTTGCTTAGTTCTCAGGGGACTCTGTCCCCTCTCTCACCCCTGCAAGGAGGACATTGTCCCCCTTGACTCCCATTATGACGGCTTCGCCGTTTTTGTTATTCTTTTTTTAGGAGAATTTTTATGGTCAATGAAAGAGAAAGCATCACCGCCAAGCTCTGTGCATTCGTCCGGGCATGGCATTCCAATAAGTCAAGAGATAAGATCTACGACGATCATCTCGCCTACGACTTCATGGGCAGAGACGAATACAGCGAACTCTATGACATGATAGGCAGCGGTTTCGGTACAGGTCTCCGCTTCTCGGCAGAAGATACAGAACAGATAATAAACGAATATATCGCCCCGATACCGCTTTCAAGGATACATTTCTCAGAGAGCAGACTTGCCGAATTTGCCGCAAAATACGGTAAAGTCCAGTACGTGATATGCGGTGCAGGCTCGGATACTTTTTCATTCCGCAATGATAATGAGAATATCGAGATATTCGAGATAGATCACCCCGATACACAGCGTTACAAGCTCAGCCGCATCAGGGAGCTTGAATGGAATATCCCCGGAAATGTCCACTTCGTCCCGGTCGATTTCGAGAAAGAGCGAATGTGCGACAAGCTCCTCGCAGCCGGCTTCGATCCGGAGAAAAAGACCTTTTTCAGCATACTCGGTGTGTCGTATTACCTCACGCTCGATGTATTCTCACAGACGCTCATGCAAATGGCGGAGCTTTCGTCGCTCGGCAGCAGAGTCGTTTTTGATTACCCTATGAAGACAGGTGATTTTCCTGCAAGAGTTGCCCGTCTTGAAGAGATAACACGTTCCCTCGGAGAAGTGATGCGTGGCGGATTTGATTACAATGAAGTCTCACGGGCACTCTACTCCCTCGGATTCCAGATAGAAACTTACCTTCCCCCCGATAAAGTCCAGCAGGAATATTTCGACGGAAGAACAGACCTTATGAGAGCCTTTGAAAACGTCTGTCTGATATCGGCAGAGTTCACATCAGGCTATAATTACGAATAATTCAATTTTTAAGGAGAGATCATCATGAGCAGATATACTAATACTGAAACAGCACTTATCCACGGAGGCATCTCAGGCGACGAACGCACAGGTGCAGTAAATGTCCCGATATACCAGACTTCCACATACAAGCAGGACGGACTCGGCAAAATGAGAGGATATGAATATTCACGCACAGGAAATCCCACCCGTGAAGCTCTTGAATCGCTCATAGCCGAACTCGAAGGCGGCTATGCAGGATTTGCATTCGGTTCGGGAATGGCTGCACTCACGGCAGTTCTCAGCCTCCTCCGCAGCGGCGACAGAGTGCTTATATCAAGCAACGTCTACGGCGGAACTTTCCGTCTTCTCAGCAAGGTATTCGACCATTTCAACATAGCTTATACAATTGCCGACACCGACCAGCCGGAAGTCTACGAGACTCAGATAACTGACGATGTAAAGGCTGTCATCATCGAAAGCCCGGCTAATCCCCTCATGACGATAACCGATATCAGGGCAGTCTCAGAGATATCACACAGACACGGACTCCTCGTCATCGTGGACAATACCTTCATGACTCCCTATCTCCAGAAGCCGCTTGAACTCGGTGCTGATATCGTCGTTCACAGTGCTACGAAATACCTCGGCGGCCACAGCGATGTAGTTGCAGGCCTTGCTGTAGTAAATTCAAAGGAACTCGCTGAACAGATCGCTTTCATACAGAATTCGACAGGCGGCGTGCTTCCTCCGTTTGATTCGTTCCTCCTCATCAGGGGAATAAAAACTCTCGCAGTCCGCATGGACAGACACGTCGAGAATGCAGAAAAGGCAGCGGCTTTCCTCTCATCTCACAAGGCTGTCAAGAGCGTTTTCTACCCCGGCCTTGAAAGCAGTCAGGGATACGATGTCAACCGCAGACAGGCAAAGAACGGCGGTGTGATGATCTCATTCGAGCTGAAAGATAATTACGATATCAACGTATTCTTCGAGAGCCTTGAACTCATCACCCTTGCTGAAAGTCTCGGCGGCGTGGAATCTCTCGTATGCCACCCGTCCACGATGACTCACGCTTCCATTCCGGCAGATATCAGAAAGAAAGTCGGCATAACAGACGGACTTATCCGCCTTTCAGTCGGCATCGAAAAGATAGACGATATCCTTGCCGACCTCGAAAAGGCTATCTCAGCCGCAGAGATAAAGTGAGGTGAACAGCCGTGAATTACTATGATTCCATGCAGGCACTCATCGGCAATACTCCCCTTGTAAGGCTCGGAAATATCGTTAAAGCCGACGGCGTGAACGTCTTTGCAAAACTCGAACTCTACAACCCCTCCGGAAGCGTGAAAGACCGCACCGGACTCTACATGATAAACGATGCCGAAAAACGTGGCATTCTCCGTCCCGGCGGAACTATCATCGAAGCTACAGCCGGAAATACCGGACTCGGCATTGCTTTCGCCGCCCTCAACAGAGGCTACAGGATAATCTTCGTCGTACCTACGAAATTCTCCGCCGAAAAGCAGTCTCTCCTCCGTGCGTTGGGTGCGGAGGTCATCAACACTCCCCGTGAAAAAGGTATGCTCGGTGCAGTCGAAAAGGCAAACGAACTCAAAGCTCAGATACCCGGCTCGGTATCTCTCGAACAGTTCAAAAACCAGAGCAATCCCCTCGCCCACTACGAAACTACCGGCAGGGAGATATTTGAATCGCTCGACGGAAAGATCGACTACGTTGTTGCCGGTGCAGGAAGCGGCGGAACTTATACCGGTATCCTCCGCTATATAAAAGAACGTGTCCCCTCCGCAAAAGGCATACTTGCCGATCCGGTCGGTTCGACTATGGGCGGCGGCGAACACAGCGACTACAACATCGAGGGCATAGGAAACGACTTCATAGCTGATACTATGGATATGACGCTCGTTGATGATGTCATCAAGATAAACGATGAGGAAGCTTTCACTACTGCAAGAAGACTTGCATCGGAAGAGGGAGTCATCGCCGGTTCATCATCGGGAGCGGCAATGGCAGCAGTTCTGAAACTTGTTGATTCCGGGGCTAAGGGAAATATCGTTACTGTATTCCCCGACAGAGGAGACAGGTATTTCAGCACAGGGCTGTACTAATTCATAATTACGGAGTCCCTGCCCGGACGTGATATGGAATGCAGATCATGCCGCAAGACACGCAATGCCGGGGACGGCAGGATATTTTTTAAATGGAGGATAATATGACTTTACAGCAGCTAAAATATGTACTTGCTATCTCGGCTACAGGCTCGATGAATAAAGCTTCCGAACAGCTCTATGTCTCGCAGCCGTCGCTCACTTCCTCTGTGCAGGAACTCGAAAAAGAGATAGGCATAAAAATATTCAACCGAAGCGGCAGAGGCGTTTCTCTGACGAACGACGGTGCTGAATTTCTGCAATATGCCCGTCAGGT
>CADBQF010000375.1 GCA_902796705.1 Ruminococcus flavefaciens | reverse complement strand
GGAGATTGAAGAAGAAACGTGCTGCATCTATCGGTATCTCATCGAGGAGAGTTACGAGGGTGATAGCCTTTCCGCTTCTCTTGGAGAGCTTTACGGTCTCGCCGTTCCTTACAAGGCGAACCATCTGCATGAGAACTACATCGAGCTTTGAAGCATCAACACCGAGAGCAGTGAGTGCAGCTTTCAGACGTGGAACATATCCGTGGTGGTCAGCACCGAGAACGTTTATAGCCTTGTCGAAATTACGTGTAACGAGCTTGTCGTAGTGGTAAGCGATGTCGGGTACTATATAAGTATAGAGACCGTTGCTTCTGCGGAGGACGAAATCCTTGTCAAGGCCGTACTCTGTAGCCTTGAACCATACAGCACCGTCCTGCTCATAGGCTTTTCCGGCTTCGAGGAGCTTGTCAACGACGAGCTTTGTCTCGTTCTTGGCGTGGATCGTACTTTCCCTGAACCAGTTATCGTAAACGATGCGGTATTTTTTAAGATCACGCTCAAGGCCTGCGATGTTGAGCGGGAGAGCATATTCAACGAGAGCTTTTTTGCGTTCCTCCTCGGAAACGTCCTGAAGCTCGAAGATGTGATCGTGGTAGTAATTTGCAGCGTGTTCGATGATATCAGTACCGAGGTAAACGTCCTCCGGCATCTCGAAATCCTCACCTTCGCCGCTCCTTGCGTAAATTTCAGCACAGAGCTTTTCGGTGTCGTTCCTGTATTCGTATATCATCTGCTGACCTTTTTCGGAGCAGAGCTGCATATACCTGAGGGAGAGCGACTTTCCGAATTTTTCGATCTGATTTCCGGCATCGTTTACATAGAACTCACGTTCAGCGTGATAGCCTGCCCAGTTGAGGACGCTTGCGAGACAGTCACCGATAGCACCGCCTCGTGCGTTTCCTATGTGCATAGGGCCTGTCGGGTTGGCGGAAACGAATTCGACGAGTACCTTTTTGCCGGCACCGAGCTGAGTTTTGCCGTAGTCGTCTTTTTCTCTGAGAACGTTCTCAACGACATCAGCGAACCATTTCTGTCCGAGGAAGAAATTCATGAATCCTGGGCCTGCAACTTCTGATCTGTCGAACATCGAGCCTGCGAGGTCGATCTTTCCGAGAATGAGTTCAGCGATCTTTCTCGGCGGCATCCTGAGAGCCTTTGCACAGACCATAGCCGCATTTGCAGCGAAATCTCCGTGTGACTTGTCGGCCGGTATCTCGATATTGAAATCGGGGAGTGCTGCTGCCGGGACAGCACCTTCTGCTGTGAGTTTTCCGAGAGCTTCGATTATCAGCTCACGGAGCTGGAGCGAAGCTTCTTTGATAAGATCTGCCATTATGATCTATCCTTTCTTAAATGTTTGTATTTTCTATATTCATTATGATCTCGTTGTCAGAAAGAAATGACGAATTGAGATCAAGAGTGTACTTCATATAAAGCTTTCCGTCTTCGTGGAGGGTATTGCGTATTTCATGCGTGTATACGCCTATCTGCATACTTCCGAACGGAGTAGAGTACTGACAGTAGTGCTTTCTTCCTATTTCAAGGGAGAGGACTGAATTTGCAGTACCCGCACGTATGATAGAAGCACTGCTGCAGCCGTTGACTTTGATAGTAGTCACAGAACCCTCAAATCCTGTAGCTTCCGTATCTTCATAGGTGACGACATCGCACTCGTTCTCGTCATAGAACTGTGCCTTTGTGAGAAGCTCGGTCTCATTTTTTTCATCGTCCTGATACTGAATGCTCATCAGGGAGATCAAAACATTTTTCTTCAAGTCATTCTCCTTTTCGGGAAATCAATAATTTGTCTCGGCATTTTCAATAGCCTGCTCCATGAGCTTATCTACAAGATAAGGCAGAGTCATGCCGAGATGTCCCATGAGTTTCGGATAAACGCTTCCGGGGCGGAGTCCGGGTGCAGTTCCTATCTTGTTGAGAAGGAGTTCTCCGTCTTCGGTCAGGAAGAAATCTATCCTTGCCATTCCTTTGCAGCCGAGAGCCTTGAAAGCTGTAACAGCCACATCTTTTATATAAAGCTGCATATCGTTCGGGATATCAGCCGGGACTATAAGATCATCGCCGGTGCTTACGTTGAAATTATATGGATCGTATACCTGTTCGGAAGTGATTATCTCGCCCACATAAGAGGAGAACGGTGAATCATATCCGAACACGGCAGCTTCGAGCTTTCTGCCCTTGATGAATTTTTCAACGATGACCTTATTGTCGCTTGAAAAGGCGATCTTTACAGCAGTTTCAAGTTCTTCAACAGAATTTGCGATGCTCACGCCGACGTTGCTGCCGCTGTTTGCGGGCTTTACGATGAGCTGTGAGCCGAGCTGCGAGAATATCTCGCTGCATCTGCTGCTGAGGTCTGAAAGTTCCCTGTCGGTGATGAGTCTCCATTCGGCAGTCTTTATGCCGAAGTCGTCCATGACCATGTGAGTATGTGATTTATCCATGCAGGCAGCCGAAGCGAGGAGTCCGCAGCCGACATACGGTATTCCGGACATATCAAGGAGTCCCTGGATAGTTCCGTCGCCGCCGCATCTTCCGTTAAGTACAGGAAATACAACATCTATCCTGCGGAAAGCAGCCTCTCCGTTCTCGATAACGATTATGCCTCTGTGAACTGAATCAGGTGAGAGGATAGCGGAAGTACAGTCGGGATCAAGCTCCCATTTTCCTGTGGGGATATCAGCGACATCTCCCGGAAAGTAGAGCCAGCGGCCCTTTCTGGTGATGCCGATGCAGATCACCTCGTACTTGTCCCTCGGTATATTTTCTATCACCGAAGCAGCGGAGGCGAGTGAAAGCTTATGCTCACGAGAGACTCCGCCGAAAATTACAGCAGCTTTGATTTTAGCCATGACGTTCTCCTTTGCGTTTTTTGTATAGTCATTTTCAAGTATCACTATATTTTATCACATTTCACAAAAAACTGCAAGTATTTTTCGCTAAAATGAAAAAATCCGCATTAAATTTCGCAACTAAGGTGCATTTCGGACAATTATCAACACTGATATTTGTGCATAATTACATGGCCGAAAACAGCGGTTGGTCATTTTTACGGAAATACCTTTGTTAAATATGACGAAGCAAAAGAGGCGAAACAGCGTCAATGAGGCAGTTTCGGGCTGAGAGGCAATGCAGGTCTTTCACCTTGACAAGTTCCGTACTGTCAGCTATAATCAACAGAGAGGATATAACATACTGTCAGAAAGGAGAACATTGATGAAAACGGTCATCTACATACACGGAAAAGGCGGAACACCCGATGAAGCCGAAGTATACGCACCGCTTTTCGCCGGCTGTGATGTTGTCGGAATGGACTACAGTGCCGTAACACCGTGGCAGGCGGCAGAGGAATTCCCGGAACTGTTCGGTGAACTCTGTTCAGGTTCGGAGGAAGTTATACTCATAGCCAACAGCATAGGAGCGTTCTTTGCGATGCACTCGCTGTCGGACAGGCAGATAAAGAGAGCGTTTTTCATTTCACCGGTCGCTGATATGGAAAAACTCATCATAAACATGATGAACTTTGCAGGAGTTACCGAGAGCGAACTTCATCAGCACGGCGAGATAGTCACCGGCTTTGGCGAAACGCTCTCGTGGAAGTATCTGTGCTATGTCCGGGAGAATCCGATAAACTGGGATATCCCGACGGATATCCTCTGCGGCGGAAAAGATACGCTCATAAGCACTGATACGTTCCGGGCCTTTGCTGACAGGACAGGTGCATCTCTTACGATAATGCCGGAAGGCGAGCATTGGTTCCACACCCCGGAACAGATGAAGTTCCTGAAAAACTGGCTCAAAGACAGAACAGGCAGACACTTCGCATGAAGCATCTGCCTGTTGTTTTTATCTTAGGCCTTCATCGGCATCGTTCTCACCGAGTACATCATGAGCGAGGATATAGTCCCATATCTCCTCAACTGTAGTGAATGCGATGCTGACATAGCTGTCTGCACAGCCGTAGTAAATGGCGATCCTGCCGGTCGAAGAGTCGGTCAGAGTCGCACACGGGAAGCACACATTCGGAACGAAGCCTCTCTCCTCGTACCATTCCTCCGGAGTGAGGATATAATCGCTGCATCTGTGGAGGACTTTAGAGGGTTCGTCCAGATCGAGGATCGCAGCACCGATGCTGTAGACATAGCCGTTGCAGGTGTTGACTACGCCGTGATAGAATATCAGCCAGCCCTTGTCAGTCTCGATAGGAGCAGCACCGCCGCCTATTTTAAGGCTTTCCCACCAGCTTTTCGATTTTCCCATGACGTGGCGGTGATGTCCCCAGAATTCCATATCCTTGCTTTCGGAAATGAAGATATCACCGAAAGCCGTATGGCCGTTATCGCAGGGACGTGAGAGCATCACGAATCTGCCGTTTATCTTTCTCGGAAAGAGGACAGCATTTCTGTTATACGGCAGATAAGGATTTTCGAGCCTTGTGAATGTTTTGAAATCCTTTGTTTCAGCGATGCCGATAGTCGGGCCGTAAGCGTCCTGACACCACATTATATAATATGTATCATCGATCTTGACGAGCCTCGGATCGTAGGCATACGGCGGCATGAAAGAATCGCCTTTGCTGTTGACGAAAGGTATCTTTTCCGGCTCGAAAGACCATTTTATTCCGTCGGAGCTTCTTCCGAGGTAGATATGAGGTACTCCGTCACGCTGTTCACCTCTGAAAACTCCGATGTAGCCGTCTTCGTAAGGCATAACGGCACTGTTGAATATCCTTGCAACGTTCGGGAGAGGGTTCCTGCTGATGATAGGATTTTCGCTGTATCTCCATGCAGGAGTGCAGCAGCCTGAGGGTTTGTCCTGCCACGGCATACCGGGAAGGTCACTGCCGATCATCTTTATTTCTGACATAGTATCGACTCCTTAAATTTAATTTACGTACACTTAAATATTTATGAAGTTAATTAAAGTATACTATAAAAAGTCCTATCCGTCAAGTGTTTTTTTGAAAAAAACTGCTGATCTGAATAAAACAGGCAAACAACACAATGATAAAAACTTAACGATGTATTTAAGCTGAATGTGATAATTTAATTTATCTCCTCCGATCATACTTAATAAGGCAGGAAAATGTTCATTTTCTGTTGATAAAAAAATTTTAGAAAACTATAGATTTTTTCTTGATTATGGTTTATAATATATATGGTAATTATTTGAAAGGAGATACACCATGAAGCTGCAGGAGTTTATAAACGGGATCTCCGGAGGAGCATTCGACAGCATTTTCGGCAGGCTGTACGGCTGCTCGGAGAAAATGATACTCAGACAGAGAGCAAGATACATGAATGCTGCGGAACGTTTTTCTAAAGCCTGTCCGGAATGCGGCAATATCAGAGTATTCTCCGCTCCCGGCAGAACTGAGATAGGCGGCAATCATACAGATCACCAGCATGGCTGCGTCATCGGTGCGGCTGTCGGTCTTGATGCCATAGCAATAGCTTCTGTGAACGATACAGGCATCATCAGGGTGAAATCAGACGGATTTCCGGAAGATTCCATACATATCGACGACCTTTCGCCAAAGAAGGACGAGCAGGGGACATCTGCCGCTCTTATACGTGGGATCGCAAGAAGATTTGCCGAAAAAGGCACAAAACTCAGAGGTATGTATGTCTTTACACTGTCAGATGTACAGCCGGGAAGCGGCCTGTCGTCCTCGGCTGCCTATGAGATGCTCATAAGCACGATGATAGACAAATGCCTCGGCAGCGGAGATTCCGGAGCTGCTGCTAATGCTGCTGCCGGTCAGTTTGCGGAAAATGTCTATTTCGGAAAAGCCTGCGGTCTTATGGACCAGATGATAAGCTCTGTAGGCGGAGCTGTTTTCATCGATTTTATGACTCCGGAAGAGCCGGAGATACGCACCGTGGGATATGATCTCTCCGAAGCAGGCTATTCGCTCTGCATCACCGATACACGGGAAAGCCACTCTGACCTTACGGCGGATTACTCTTCAGTTCCGGAGGAGATGAAGAGCGTTGCCGTTCGCCTTGGCTGTGAGTATCTTCGTGATGCCGATGAAGAAAAGTTCTACGAGATGATACCTCAGCTCCGTGAGCAGTGTTCGGACAGAGCCATACTTCGTGCTGCACATTTCTTTGCGGAGAACAGGCGTGCAAGACAGGAATTTGAAGCTCTTGAAGCCGGAGATACAGAGACATTCTTTGAACTTGTGAATGAATCGGGCAGATCATCGGCTGAGCTTCTGCAAAATCTCTACCCGGCAGGTGATCCGAGCCGTCAAGGGCTGACTCTTGCCATTATGATGAGCAGACGCTTCCTTGGCGGGAACGGAGCAGTGCGTGTTCACGGCGGAGGATTTGCAGGCACGATACAGGCATTCGTGCCGACATATCAGGCAGAGGAGTATTCTGCCGAAATGGACAGGATATTCGGTGAAGGAAGCTGTAAGATCCTCAGGATACGTCCGGAGGGAAGCATAGAGATCACACTATAATGATCTTTCAAGGAGTTTTTTATGGATAAGTATAAGGCTGTCACTCTCGCAGCAGCGGCGGCAATTGCATTTACATCAGCCGGCTGTCAGAAAAAGATTGCGGAGAGTCCGGAGACACAGCCGTCAGGCGGTACTATGAGAGATATATCTACAATGGAGCTTGTGCATGATATGGGCATCGGCATAAATCTCGGCAATACATTTGAGTCATGCGGCGGCTGGATAAACGGAACGAGCGTAACAGATTACGAAACAGCATGGGGAAGCCCCGTCATAACAAAGGAGATAATAAAGGGCTATGCCGATTCCGGTTTCGGTGTCCTCAGAGTCCCGGTCGCATGGTCGAATATGATGGACAGCGAATATAATATAGATCCGCAGTATATCTCCAGAGTAAAGGAAGTCGTTCGCTGGGCGGTCGAAGATGATATGTACGTCATCATGAATATCCACTGGGACGGCGGCTGGTTCGATGATTTCCCGTCAGACAAAGAGAAGTGTATGACGAAGTACAAGGCGATATGGGGACAGCTCTGTGAAAATTTCGGTGAATTCGACGATCACCTCATGTTCGAGTCGCTCAATGAGGAAGGCGGCTGGTCGGAACTGTGGGACAGATACAGCGGAACGACCGAAGGAAAAGCTGAGTCATACGAGCTTCTCAATGAGATAAATCAGGAATTCGTCGATCTTGTGCGAAGCTCCGGCGGAAACAACAGCGAGCGGCATCTTCTCATCGCCGGCTATGTCACTGATATAGACTGCACCTGCGATGAGATGTACAAAATGCCGGAAGATCCGAAAGGCAGATGTGCGGTATCGGTGCATTATTACACGCCGTCAACGTTCTGTCTGCTCGACAAGCCGGCAGACTGGGGTTCTCCGAGGGAAACATGGGGTTCACCGAGAGATATGAACGAGCTTGAAAATTATATGGAGCTTCTGAAGACCACTTTTATCGACAAAGGGATCCCCGTCATAATGGGAGAGTACGGTGCGGTCGCAATATCAAACAAGACTCCCGAACAGATACGAAATTATAATACAGCGGTATGCACAGCGGCGTACAAGCGTGGTATCTGTCCGGTATTGTGGGACATAACAGGAGTGTTCTACGATCGTGATACCTGTCAGTTCAAGGATAGGGATATGCTTGAAGGAATGATGGCAGTCAAAGAGTAAGTGCCGGTACGGTCTGCTGGCAGTTATCGGGGGAGAATAGTTTATGAGATCATTACTGAAATATACAATAACTGCTTTACTTATCGTGTCCGCCCTTGCATCATGCGGAGACAAGGATAACGAAAAGAAGAGCAGCAGGAAAAAAGATGCAGCATCTCAGGCAGAGGAGTCGGAGAATGTTGAGGAAAGATCCGAAGAAACGTTCAGGATACGCTATTTCGGAACTGCTGTATCAAAAAACGGCATCATAGACGGAGAGACCGTCCTTGAAGCCGAAAGCACAGAGGAGATATGTGCTGATGATACCGAAAAATTCCTTGAAGCTTATTGTACTCCCGATTCAGAAGCGGAATATAAATACCCGGAAGTCTACGGAAAGTTCGTCATCGAGCTTGAATATGAGAAAGACAGCAAGGTGAAGAGCATCTGGCTCTGCGACAATCCCGAAAACGGAACGAAGCTCTCATCAGATTTCAATGTCGTTGTCTCTGACGGAGATGATACGAACGCATACAGCGTCGAGAGCATCTCCTACCGTGATTTCTATTATTATATGTATAATAAGATGATCTGACTGTTGTATTTACATAAAAAGCACAATGCCCCGGAGCGTACTGATATCAATATCACTCCGGGGCATATATTTTATTCTGTTTTACGGTTCTTAGTTTAAATCGTTAAGCTCCTCCTCAGAGACACTGAAACTCTCATTTCCGATCGAATAATATCTTCCGTTTGAATATCTG